>JBAUAY010001131.1:0-2085 GCA_049676235.1 Streptosporangiaceae bacterium | reverse complement strand
AGCCGACCCGTCCTGGCAGGCCACCCGGCAGGACGGCGGCCTTCTTCTGGCCCGGATGCTGGAGCTGCCGTTCACCGGCAAGGATCAGCGAGTGCGCCGGCGCCGGGGGCTGGTATCGGTGATCGAGTGGCTGGCCGCTCATCCGGGCCAGACATGGCAGGAACGCTGGCAGGCCACCGGCGCTGACACCCTCGGCAACGCCGAGTGGTGGCGGCCGTCCTTGGACCGGTTGCAGGCCGGCAGTATGCGGCACGGGTCGTCGGTGTCGGTGACGAGCAACCTGCGGGTCAGCCTGAACCTGCTGGTCTGCGCCGACGCGATCCGCCCGAGCCTGCACTGGCTCCTGACACCGTTCGCGCCCCACCACCTGGCCACCGACATGGCCCGCGTCCGCGACCAGGAAGGCTTCGCCGAGCTGGCAGCCCGCTGCTCGGCGTCTGGCGCGGGAGCCACGACGGCCAAGTCGATCATGCGCCGGGCTGCGACCATCGTGGCAGCCAAAGGCGGCCTCATCAGCGACATCACAGTCGGGGACTGCCTCGAACTAGAGGAATTGCAGGGCGCAGGGATGCGGCGCACGAACCGCGGCGCAGGACTCTACGACGCCCTGCACTCGATGGGGGTCTTCGGCGCCGATGCCCCCTCCACTCTCCGGGCTTTCGCCACCCAGGGGCAGCTCAGCCCCGAGCAGATGCTGCAGCGGTTCGGCATCGAATACGAGCCGGTTCGGCACCTGCTGAACGACTACCTCCTCGAACGCGCGCCGTCCCTGGACCACACCACACTGCGCGGCCTGGCCGCCACCCTCGGGCGGCTGTTCTGGCGTGACCTGGAGATCCACCATCCGGGAATCAGCTCGCTGAACCTCGCTCCCGACGTCGCGGCGGCCTGGAAGCAGCGGATCCTGCTCAAGATCACCCGTGCCACAGGTCCCGACGGACAGGTCATCGAGACCCGTGACCTGCGCTCCAACGGGCGCGCCGAGCTCGGGCAGGTCCGCGCCTTCTACCTCGACATCGCCCAGTGGGCAATGGAGGAACCCGCCCGCTGGGGTCCCTGGGCGGCACCCTCGCCGGTGCGCCGCGAAGACCTGGCCCGGATGAAGGAAATCCGCCGGCGCAAGTCCCGGATGGACCAGCGCACCCGGGAACGCCTCCCGGCCCTGCCGGCCCTGGTGGCCGGCGTCCAGGCCCAGGCCCGCCTCAGCGCCGAACGGCTCGCCGCCGCCATGGCGGCCGGTCCCGGCCAGGAATTCACCTGCCACGGCGAGGTGCTGCACCGGGCCCCGGCCCGTTCCGGGCCCACCGCCAAGACCTGGAGCGAAGACCCGGTCACCAGGACCCGCCGGGACCTGACCGGGGAAGAAGACCGGGCGTTCTGGACCTGGGCCGCGATCGAGACACTTCGTCACACCGGGATCCGGATCGAGGAGCTCTGCGAACTCAGCCATCACAGCCTGATCCAGTACACCCCGCCCGCCAGCACCGAACTGATCCCGCTGCTGCAGATCGCTCCGTCCAAGACCGACACCGAACGGCTCCTGGTTATCAGCCCTGAGCTGGCGGACGTCCTGGCCTCGGTCATCAACCGCATCCGCGAACCCGCCGGCGCGGTGGCCTGCGTGGCTGCCTACGACTCTCACGAGAGAGTCTGGAACCCGCCCATGCCGCTGCTGTTCCAGCGCCGGATCGGCGGTGTCAACCGCTCGATCCCTCCCGACACGATCCGGGAGTGGATCTGCCGGGCCGTCCCCGCGGCCGGCTCACTGACCAACTCGGCCGGACAGCCGCTGAGATTCACTCCGCACGATTTCCGGCGGATCTTCATCACCGACGCCGTCCTGCACGGAATGCCACCCCACATCGCCCAGCTCGTCGCCGGCCACCGCGACATCAACACCACGATGGGTTACAAGGCCGTCTACCCCGAGGAAGCCATCAACGGCCACCGCGCATTCATCGCCCGCCGCCGGGCACTGCGCCCGGCCGAGGAATACCGGACCCCTACCGACGCAGAATGGCAGGAATTTCTCGGCCACTTCGAGCACCGCAAGGTCTCCCTCGGCACCTGCGGCCGCTCCTACGC
>JBAUAY010001130.1:0-7424 GCA_049676235.1 Streptosporangiaceae bacterium | reverse complement strand
GATCAGGGCCGCGGGCGGTACCGTCACCGCCATCGCCGGCGACGTCACCGACCCCGCGCACCGAACCGCCCTGCGGCAGGCCGCCGACGCCGCAGGCCGGCTTGACCTGCTCGTGAACAACGCCGGGACGCTGGGAGCCAGCCCGCTGCCCGCGCTGGCTGACTACCCGCCCGACGAGCTCCGCGCCGCGTTCGAGGTGAACGTGATCGCGCCCATCGCGCTGACCCAGCTGATGCTGCCGCTGCTGCGCGCCAGCGGCGGCGCGCTACTGAACGTCACCTCCGACGCGGCGGTGGAAGCTTACGCGGGCTGGGGCGGCTACGGCGCGGCCAAGGCCGCCCTGGAGCAGGCCTCGAACGTGCTGGCGGCCGAGGAGCTCGCACTCCGGGTCTGGTGGGCCGATCCCGGCGACCTGCGCACCGACATGCACCAGCGGGCCTTTCCCGGGGCGGACATATCGGACCGCCCGGAGCCCGAGTCGGTCGTCCCCGCGTTCGTCAGGCTCATCTCGCAGCGCCTGCCGAGCGGCCGGTACCGCGCGGCGCACCTGATGCCAGTCGGCCGGTGACCCCGTGCTCACCGACTTCATCCTGCCCGCCGAGCTCGAGGCGCACGACCCGCCCGAGGCACGCGGCCTGGCCAGGGACGGCGTCCGGATGCTGGTCAGCCGCCGGGCATCCGGCGAGATCGGCCATCACGGCTTCCGCGACCTGCCCGGTCTGCTGCTCCCCGGTGACCTACTGGTCATCAACACCACCGCGACGCTGCCCGCCCAGGTTCGGGCTCGTGGGGGCGGCGACGGGCTGGCCGTGCACTTTTCCAGCCCCCGGCCCGACGGATCGTGGCTGGTCGAGCTGCGGCAGGTCAAGGACAAGATCTCGATGCCGAACGGTCATGGGTCCCCCGGTCAGCTGATCAGCCTGCCTTCCGGAGCGGTCCTGGCCTTGGAGGGCAAGGCCACCGCCAGGCTCTGGCGGGCCCGGCTCTCGGTGGCGGTGGTGCCCTACCTGCTCAGGCACGGGATCCCCATCAGGTACTCCTACGTGCGCCGCGACTGGGCGCTGCCGTCCTATCAGACCGTATTCGCGCGGGAGCTGGGCAGCGCGGAGATGCCGAGCGCCAGCCGCCCGTTCACGCCGTCCGTGGTCACTCAGCTGGTGGCCCGCGGGGTGCTGATCGCCCCGCTCACCCTGCACGCCGGGGTGTCCTCGCTGGAGGCCGACGAGGATCCGTACCCGGAGCCCTATGACGTGCCGCCCGCGACGGCCCGGCTGGTCAACCACGTGCGGGCGGACGGTGGCCGGATCATCGCCGCGGGCACTACCGTGGTCCGCGCACTGGAGACGGCTGCGCTTGACGGCGGCCAGGTGACGGCCTCGGCGGGCTGGACGTCGCACGTGGTTACGCCTGAGACCGGGGTCAAGGTGGTGGACGGCCTGCTCACCGGCCTGCACGAGCCGCGTTCTTCACACCTGCGGATGCTGGCCGCGTTCGCCGGCTCCGAGCTGCTGAGCCGGTGCTACGAAACCGCGATCAGGTCCCGGTACCTGTGGCACGAGTTCGGTGACGTGCACCTGCTGCTGCCGTAACCCTGGTCGGGTAGCCTGGCGCCCGCGATGAATACTCCGCGGACCACCCTGCTCATCACCCTGACCGGCCGGGATCGGCCGGGCGTGACTTCCAGGCTGTTCGCCATCTTGGCCAGGCACCCGGTCAGCGTCCTCGACGTCGAGCAAGTGGTGATCCGGGGCCGCCTGGTGCTCGGGGTGCTGCTCGGCTGCGACTCCCTCCCCGACCTGACCGCCATCTACGCCGCGGTCACCGCGCTCGCCGCGGATCTCGGCCTGGAGGCCGAGATCACCACTGGTTCAGCGGCGGGCGATCCGGCGGCCCGCTCCGGGCGGCTGCACGTCACCGTGCTGGGCAGCCCGCTGGCGCCCGCCGCGATCACCGCCATCGCCGGGCGGATCGCGGCCAGCGGGGCGAACATCGACCGGATCGGCAGGCTCGCGCAGGAGCCGGTGACCTGCATCGAGATGGATGTCTCCGGCGGGGACCCGGCGATGCTCCGCGAGGACCTGGCCCGCGCCGCGGTCGAGCAGGGCATCGACGTGGCGGTCCAGCGCGGCGGCCTGCACCGGCGCGCGCTGCGGCTGATCGTGATGGACGTGGACTCCACCCTCATCCAGCACGAGGTGATCGACTTGCTAGCCGCCCGGGCCGGCTGCGAGCAGGAGGTGGCCAAGGTGACCGCGGCCGCCATGCGCGGCGAGCTCGACTTCACCGCGTCGCTGCGCGAGCGGGTGTCGCTGCTCGCCGGGCTCGAGGCCGGGGTCCTCGACGACGTCCGGGCCGAACTGCGGCTGACCGCGGGAGCGCGCACGCTGATCAGGACGCTGGGCGGCCTCGGCTACAAGTCGGGCATCGTCAGCGGCGGCTTCGTCCAGGTGATCGGGCCGCTAGCGGCCGAACTCGGCATCGGCTATGTGGCGGCCAACGAGCTCGAGATCGCGGCCGGGAAGCTCACCGGGCGACTGCGCGGCCCCGTCATCGACCGGGCCGGGAAGGCGGAAGCGCTGCGCAGATTCGCCGCCGACGCCGGTGTTCCGCTGTCCCAGACGGTCGCGGTCGGCGACGGCGCCAATGATCTCGACATGATCGCCGCCGCCGGACTCGGTGTCGCGTTCAACGCCAAGCCCGTGGTGCGCGACGCGGCTGACACCTCGCTGAGCGTCCCCTACCTGGACGCCATCTTGTACCTGCTCGGCATCTCGAGCGACGACGTGGCCGCCGGGTCCTGACCAGCGTCCCCAGGAACGACATGAACCCCGGGTTTCACGGCGTCACAGCGACGTGAAACCCGGGGTTCAGGCGCTTGGCCCGGCTCGCAGGCCGACTAGTCGGGTCGCTTGGCGGCGGTCGCGCGGGCCTCGGCGTCGTCCGCGGCTGTGGCCCCGGTGGCCTCGGGGGCCGCGGTGACCTCGGGGGCGGCCGGGCTGGCCCCCTCCACCGCCGGCGAGACCGCGCCGGTCACCTCGGTGCCGGCCGGCGCTTCCTCGCCCATGCCCGCGGCGCGCCGCTTGGAGATCACGATGGCCGCCACGATGACGATCACCGCGCCCAGGGCGACGCCCGCGCGCAGGCCGACGTTGGCGCTGTACTTCACCACGCTGGTGGCGATCAGCAGCGACACCAGGTTCATGACCTTGAGCAGCGGGTTGATCGCTGGTCCCGCGGTGTCCTTGAACGGGTCGCCCACGGTATCGCCGATGACGGTGGCGGCGTGCGCTTCTGAGCCCTTGCCGCCGTGCTCCCCTTCCTCGACGAGCTTCTTGGCGTTGTCCCAGGCGCCGCCGGAGTTGGCCAGGAAGACCGCCATCAGCACACCGGCCGCGATGAGGCCGGCCAGGTAGGCGCCCAGCGTGGCGTAACCGAACGCGAAGCCGACGGCGATCGGGGTCAGCACCGCGAGCAGGCCCGGGGTGATCAGCTCGCGCAGCGAGTCTCTGGTGACGAGGTCGATCACCCGGCTGTACTCGGGCGTCTCGGTGCCGTCCATGATCCCCGGGTGAGTACGGAACTGGTTCCGCACCTCCAGGACCACGCGCTGCGCGGCCCGGCCCACCGCGCTGATCAGCAAGCTGGCGAACATGAACACCACGGACGCCCCGATGATCACGCCGACCAGGACCCTGGGCCGGTCCACTGAGAGGCTGAACGAACCTGCCCCGCTGCCGAGCGCCTGCTCCACGGAGGTGCGGAAGGCGCCGAACAGCGCGGTCGCGGCGAGCACCGCGGTCGCGATCGCGATGCCCTTGGTGATCGCCTTAGTGGTGTTGCCGATCGCGTCCAGGTGGGTCAGCGCCTGCGCGCCCTCGCCCGTGACGTCGCCGGACATCTCCGCGATGCCCTGCGCGTTGTCGGTCACCGGTCCGAACGAGTCCATGGACACGATCACGCCGACCGTGGTCAGCAGGCCGCCGCCGGCCAGCGCCACCGCGAACAGCGCGATGGTGGCGTTCCCCGTGGCGAGGAGGTAGGCGCCGAAGACGGCGGCGCCGATCAGCAGCGCGGCGTACACGGCGGATTCCATGCCCGATGCGATCCCGGACAGGATGACCGTGGCCGCGCCGGTCTCCGAGCTCTGCCCGATGTCCCGGACCGGCCGCCGGGTCACCTCGGTGAAGTACCCGGTCAGCAGCTGGATGGCGCTGGCCAGCACGATGCCGATCAGCACCGCCCCGAACGCGATCCAGCGGGGGTTGCCGTTGTAGGCCCGGATGGCCGGGTCGGTGACCCCCTGAAGCTCGCTGAACTTGGCCGGCAGGAAGGTAAAGGAGGCGATCGCCACCCCGATGGCGGAGATCACCGCCGACACGAAGAAGCCGCGGTTGATCGCGGTCATCCCGCTGCGGTCACCCTTGCGCGGCGCGACCACGAAGATCCCGATCACCGCGGTGATCACTCCGATCATCGGCACGATCAGCGGGAAGACCAGGCCCTTGTCGCCGAACGCGACCTTGCCCAGGATCAGCGAGGCCACCAGCATGACCGCGTAGGACTCGAACAGGTCCGCGGCCATGCCCGCGCAGTCGCCCACGTTGTCCCCGACGTTGTCCGCGATCGTGGCCGCGTTCCGCGGGTCGTCCTCGGGGATGCCCTGCTCGACCTTGCCGACCAGGTCCGCGCCTACGTCGGCGGCCTTGGTGTAGATGCCGCCGCCGACACGCATGAACAACGCCAGCAGGGCCGCGCCGAAGCCGAAGCCCTCCAGCACGTCAGGCGCGTTCTCCTTGTAGATGAGCACCACGGCCGCCGCGCCGAACAAGCCCAGGCCGACGGTGAACATGCCCGCCACGCCACCGGTGCGGAACGCGATCCGCATCGCGGTCTGCTCACCACCCTCCCGGGCGGCGGCCGCCACCCGGACGTTGCCGCGGACGCACAGCGACATGCCGGTGAACCCGGTCAGCGCCGAGAACAGCGCGCCGACCAGGAAGAAGATGCTGCGGCCCCAGCGCACGCCCGCGCCGCCTTCCGGCACAGGCAGCAGCAGCAGGACGAAGAAGATGATGACCACGAACACACTGAGGGTCTTGAACTGGCGGCGCAGGTACGCGGCCGCGCCTTCCTGAATGGCACGTGCGATGTCCTGCATCCGCTGGGTGCCCTGGCCGGCCGCGAGCACTTCCCGCACCAGCGCGCCGGCTACGCCGAGCGCCAGCAGCCCGACGACCGCGACGATGACGACCCAGGTCAGGTTGGAGCCACTTACGCTGACGGGGTTTGCCGCCAGCGCAGAGACATGCCTGAACATTCGACCTCCTGGAAACTCCGAGCGGGAGACGTTGCCGATCGGGACTAGACAAGTGGCCGGGAGTCTACGCACGCGCGAGCCGAACCACTAACATGGGGCCATTCCTAACAACTTTGTTACATTTTTGTTATCATCGTGACATAAAAGCGTAACTGCCGCGGCCGGTAGTTCCGGCGGCCAGCTTCAGACGGCCGGTGGTTCAGACGGCCGGAGTGGCCGACGGCCAGCTCATCCGGACGCTCACACCGGAACTCGTCGAGGAGACGCGCACATCATCGGCTAGGCCGGAGATCACGGCCAGCCCGAACCCGGCCGGGATCCCGGCTTCATCCGCGCCCTGGACCGCGGACGCGGGCGCGCCATGGCCATTGGTGCCGACCGACCGGACCGTACTCGTGGGGGCATGGTCACTCACCACGACGACGAACCGCTCACCCTGGTCGGTCATCTCGATTTTGACCGGCTCAGCCGGGCAGTGCCGCCGGTGCGCCTCGACCGCGCGCGAGCAAGCCTCGCCCACGGCGAGGCGCACCTCGTCGAGCAACGCTTCGTCCACGCCGCTACGCCGCGCAACCGCGGTGGCGACCAGCCGCGCGGTGCGAACGTGCGCGGGCAGCGGCGTGAACGTGACTTCTACGGTGGCCATCTCGTCAGGATCTTCGGAACCCGGCCGACGTTACTTCTCGGACTTCTTGGCCGCGATGGCCTCGTCCACTGTCTCGTGGATGCCGAAAACCTTCGTCAGCCCGGTGATCCTGAAGATCTTCAGGATGCGCTCCTGCGTGCAGACGAGATCCAGGGAGCCGTCGTGCGCGCGCACTCGCTTCAGGCCGCCCACCAGCACTCCGAGACCGGTCGAGTCAAGGAACTCGACCTTCTCCATGTTGACGACGAGCTGGTAATTGTTCTTGTTGACTAGATCGATGAGCAGCTCACGGAGCCGCGGCGCCGTGTAGACATCGATCTCACCTTCGACGTCGACGACTTCGATGCCGTCCTTGTTGTAGTGACCCAGCTTCAGATCCACAAAATCCTCCAGCGCCATACACGGCGTCATCTCAGCGTCCCGCCCGGCCCGCGGGCTGACCTACCAGAGCCTAAGGCGTGATCCTCTGCGGCATTCAACCACGCTCCGGTGTCATGTCTATACGAAATCATGCCTTCGGGCATCCCCCAACGGCCGACACACGCAAAATCTCCGAGCATCCGCCGACGGGATGTCACACTGAGAAAGCTGTGTCGACCATCACCCCGGTTCCCCCGGCCGGACCTGCGATGCTGACGGCAGGAACCGGTGCCGGGCTTTCGGACCACGCCCCCGCCAGGACCGAGAACCGTGCGCTCGGCATCCTGCTCGATGACGCGCGGGCGGGCCGCCCGGTGCACGTCGAGCACATCCCCGCCCGGGCCGGCCGGGAAGTGCCCTGGCCGCAGTGGGTTCCGGCCGAGGTCGTCGGCGCCTTCACGGCCCGCGGCATCCGTGCTCCGTGGAGCCACCAGGCGCAAGCCGCGGACCTCGCCCAGGCCGGCCGGAACGTGATCATCTCCACCGCCGCGGCGTCCGGCAAGTCGCTCGGCTACTTGCTGCCGGCGCTCACCTCGCTGCTGGCGGGTGACACTGTGCTTTATGTCACGCCCACCAAGGCGCTCGCGGCCGACCAGCTCGCGTCGATCCGCTCGCTCGGCCTGCCCGGGGTGCAGGCGGCCACCTTCGACGGCGACTCGACCTACGCCGAGCGGGCCTGGGCGCGCAGCCACGCCAGGTACCTGCTGACCACCCCGGACATGCTGCACCGCGCGCTGCTGCCCGGACACGCCCGCTGGTCCGGGTTCTTCAGCAGGCTGCGTTACGTGATCATCGACGAATGCCACGGCTACCGCGGCGTCTTCGGCTCGCACGTGGGACACGTGCTGCGCCGGCTGCGCCGGGTGGTGGCCCATCATGCTCCGCCTGACGGCCTGCCGCGCCCGGTCTTCGTGCTCGCCTCGGCCACGGTCGGGGCGCCGGGCGTCTGCGCCCGGCTGCTCACCGGGCTCGACGCCGAGGAAGTGACCGAGGAGGGCTCGCCGCGGGGGCCGCTGGCCTTCGCCCTGTGGGAGCCGCCGC
>JBAUAY010001129.1:0-5277 GCA_049676235.1 Streptosporangiaceae bacterium | reverse complement strand
GGGTCACTGATTCGATCAGCTCGTCAGGCCCAGGTCGGCAGAAGCAGAACCAGGCGCTCCCGGTTCCAGTCGCGTATAGGTTCATCAGGATAAGCACATAAAGGAACGCGCAGCCATCGATAACGATGTCATATTAGGTCTGCGTCGGCCGCCCGGCGATCCGCGGACTGATCGCAGTCTTCACGCGTTCCCCCTGAGGCACGGGCGGTGGCGCTATGCGATGCATGTGGATCACTTCAAGCCCGAGTCCGATGATCCGCTGTACGATTCCCCAAAGGGCTCCCTGATCTGGCAGTTCGGCGCGAAGGGTCGTAGTGCCTGGGCCTATGATGACCTCGCAGTCATCGAATTCTGCGCGTAGTGCAGAACCGGCTTGACCTGCGAAAGTGATCTCGTACGTTTGCGGTCCCACCAGGATTACACCTCGCAGTCTGCTTATCAGGCGCGCCATGCCGCGCCCAGGTGGGCGGTGTATGAAACAACCGCCTCGCGGTCAACAATAGCCTTCGTTTTGTCACACCCTTTCTCCTCTTCTGTTTGCGGCACGTGCCGAGATCGCACACGGATGGAGGATCCCGCACAGGGGAACAGGAATAGTACGGCGGCCGTTACCGGGACGAGCAGATGCCGCCAGAGCCTGAACTCGTCGCGGAACTCGGTGGCGAACGCGCCGATGGCGACGTTAAGCGAGGCGATCACAAAACCGAGGCCGGTGAGCACGAGGACACGATCAATGGCCCACAGCGCCGAAGGCGACCGGTACCTGATCACCATTGCGACCGACGCGAGGACTGCGGAGCTACCGATCCCAGCCAGTTGCGATCGGTCAACGCATCGCAACGCTAAGCAGCCAGCTTCTCGCGGCTGCCGTAAGCACACAGGCCCCATAGCAGCAAGACGATCAGGCCATAGCCTTCTGCATGGCGGCTGCCCATGCTTCGAGCTGACGTGATTGTTGCCGACGTCATGTAGCACCCCCAGGTCAGAGTCGCGAGACGCTCGACTCTTCCAGCCTGTTTGAGTCGTCTGAAGATCTCGTCACCCTGCCTAGGGTGATCCCGGCGCATTCCCGGCGGCTTTGTCGGTAACGGCAGCACTGTCCGCTGCACGGGCCTCATCGCAGCAACGGACGGCGCTGAGGAACGGTCTTAGAGCAGGCACAGGTCAGCTGCCCGCTCGATGGCCTGCGAGCGCGACGCCACTCCGAGCTTCTGGTAGATCGACCGAAGATGAGTTTTCACTGTGTTGCGGGAAATGTAGAGAGTGGCGGCGATCTGCGGGTAGGTGCTGGTCGGCAGGAGCTTGAGGACGCGCAGTTCGGCAGCGGTCAAGGGTTCGACGAGCACGCGGCGAGATCGGGAGGCGACCGGCTGTGCGGCGCGCACCTGCAGGGCCGCGGCGATCAGCTGCTCGGTGAACGGGTCTGGCCGCGAGTGCGCCGAATCCACAATCAGGTAGTTGGTCACCTGGGGTGCGGCCGTGACGACGGTGTTGAGGAACCCGCCGCGGCGTGCTGTCTGGAGGGCACCGCCCAGGATGCTCGCGGCCATCGGGTCACCGCGCTCGATCGCAGCGGCGGCCAGGAGTATCTGGCACATTAGCGCGCGGCGCGGCGTAGGGTTGCCGAGCGCCGGGGACTGCAGATGTTCTTGGGCGGCATGGTGATCGCCGACGGCGAGCGCGATCTTGGCCAGCAGCAGGCCGCGGCGGGCGGCGGGCAGCTTGCTGGCCAGCTCGGCAGGGGAGCGCAGGTCCCCGAGCGAGAGGCGCAGCGATGCTTCCAGCTCATCGGCCCGCGCCAGCAGCACCGACCCGGTCCCGGCCAGGGCGAGCCGCGCTGCCTCGACAGAGGCTAGCGCCTCCCGGGCCTGCCCGCGCGCCGCCCAGATCCCGGCCCGATCCAGCAACGCCAGGAACTCGAAGATGGGACGCCGCTGTTCCGTTATCGATAGCGCCTGCTCGGTGAGCTGCTCCGCGGTGTCGAGGTCCCGCCTCTCCAGCGCTACGCCAGCGAGTACGCGCAGGCTATCCACGGCGAAAAAATGCTGGTCAAACCCTAGCCGCCGGGCATCCGCATAAGCGGTCCTGGCGGCATCGGCGGCCTGGGGCAGGTGGCCGGCCTCGAACCATGCCACCGCCCGCGCACTGGGTACCAACACCAGCCTGGCCGGTTCGGTGAGCTCGGGAAGGGCAAGAGCCGCCGCTGCCTCACGTTCCACCGCCTCGTAGCCTTCCAGGCACGGGTAGACACGCAGGAGTATCAACGGGACAACGACGTTCCATTCGTCCTGGAGTCGCGTCTGCTCCTGGATGGCCCGCGCGTCAAGGCCTGCACGCTCGGCCTTGTTGAGCTGGCCGGTTATCCCGTAGTGGAAGGAGCGCATCGCCGCGAACCGGGCCGCCAGCCTCGACTCGGGCGGGATCGACGGCTGGGCGCGTTCCAGCAGGTCAAGGTACTTGCCGCCGCGAGCGGCGTCACCCCAAAGCAGCAGGTCGGCGGCCAGGCCCAGCAGCCGGTCGGGCGCATCAGCGAGCAGCGAAGGGTCGACCGTGCTCAGATCCAGCGCGGCCGGGAGCGCAGGGTCGCGCAAGAAGCCGGGCACGACCCGGTCCTGTAGGAGGTCCAGTGCCCGGTCGGCCTGCCGGGCGGCCAGAAAATGCCGGGCCGCGCGCCGTATGTCGCCGGTGCGCTCGAACCATTCGGCTGCCCGCAGATGGAGTGCCTGTTCGCGGTCCCGGTCCCTGGCCCGCAGCTCAGCGCGCAGCACCTGGCGCACCAGATGGTGGTACCGGAAACTCGTCTGCTCGTCATCGAGCGCCACCAGGAACAGGCTGGCCGCGTCGATGCTGTGCAGCAGCGCCGCCGCGTCCTGCCTCGTGGTGACGGCCGCGCACGCATCCGCGGTCAGCTCCCACAGGATGGACGTATCAAGCATGAACCGGACGATCTCGGGCGACTGATAGTCGAGAACTTCAGAGACGAAGTACTCGGCAATCGTGGAGCTGCGGACCTCCAGCGCCCGCGCGGCCCGCACAGGGTCGGTGGCGTCGCGCAGCGACAGCGCCGCCATCTGGAGCGCCGCAACCCACCCCTCGCTGCGCTGATGAAGCAGCGCAAGCTCGTCAGCACCGATCTCGACGCCGAAGTTGGCCAGCAGGCTGCCGCTCTCGGACAGCGAGAAATGCAGGTCACGGTCACGAAGCTCGCACAGCTCACCGGATAGCCGCAGCCGATGCAGCCGCAACGGGGGGTCGGTTCGGCTGGCCAGCACCAGCTGGGCGGTCTCGGCAGGCCAGCGCTCGACAAGATCCGCCATAGCCCCGCTGACCCCGGCCGACGCGGCATGGAAGTCGTCCACAACGATCGCCGATCCCGTCGGCAGCTTCGCGGCGTCGTTGGCGATCGATGCGATGATATCGGCTGACATTTCGCCGTCCATCGCGAGCAGGTCGGCGGCATCGGCGCCGAACCCAGGCGCCACCGCCTGGGGGGCCTCGATGAAGCCGGTCCAGAAGCGGACCGGGGTAACGTCGGCCTTATCACATGACAGCCAGGAAGTAGTGCCTGGTGGTCTTGCCGCCGCCCAGCTCGCCAGCAGCACGCTCTTGCCCGCGCCAGCCGACCCCACCACAACGGTCAGGCGCTTGCCCGCCCCCGCCGCCAGCCGGTCGTGCAGGGCCGATCTTCTGACCAGCGTGGCGGGCAATGCCGTCGGCCGGAATTTCGCCAGCGCGAACCGCAGGCTCTGCAGAGCGTCGTGCCTCGGAGCCGCGCCGTGCACCACGCCACCCTCTCGCCATTCCTGCTGACCCAAGTAAAAATTTAGTAAAACAGGCGCGGAGCCAAAAGGGAAGGGACCGAGGTCCGCTGGTGGGCTATGTTCCCAGGCCACCCTCCAGGGGGTGATGCCTTAGACCCAGCTGCCTGACATGGTGGCGAATTCATGAACTATGAGTGAACTGCAAGGTTAGAGGCGTAATCCCGATGCGATCCCAAACGTATGAGATCATCTTCGCTGGTCAGGCGGGCATCACGCTACGCGCAGAATTTGACGACTGCGAAGTCATCATGGGCTCGGATACGACGACCCTTCGCGCCGATCTGCCAGATCAGGCTGCCCTCTACGGGCTGGTGCAACGGATCACCGGGCTCGGGCTGGAAGTGGTGCACTTGCACCTCGTAGCGCCGCCGCCAGGGCAATGACTGATCTCGCGCCGATCACGGCCGGAAGACGCTTGCCGCCGGCCGTCCGCCCAAACCGTCTAACACACGCCATCGTCAAAGGACTCGATCGCCTGATCCTCGATCTGCCCTTTCGTAGGAGCAGCCATCGCCGCCGACGCAACAGCAGATGTGCCTGCGTAGTTCACCCCAGCCAGGGTGATGAGCCGCAGGCTCCCGGGAAGCAGGCTGACAGTCGGCGAGTGATCTGGGTCAGCTGTGTCATGAACGAGCGCTGTCGCTCCAGCAGCGGAAGGGCGGCCGCAGCTAGCAGCTCACCGATATCCTCGGGCAGAATGTGTTCGAGCGGGACGGCGGCAAGCTGGCCAGCCCCGGGTTGTTCGTTGACCTGGGGCCGTGGCAGTTCCACCTGCTCGCCTTGCAGTGACCGTTCACGGCCGGGATGTGATGTCTGTGTTCAGCTGGCTACCTGGCTTGCAGGCGGTTAGGTCGTACCGGCGCGAGTGGCTGGCCAAGGACATCGTCGCCGGGATAGTACTCACCACGCTGCTGGTCCCGCAGGGCATGGCCTATGCGGAACTGGCGGGCCTGCCGCCCATCACCGGCCTGTACACCTCGATCATGTGTCTGCTCGGTTATGCGGTGTTCGGCCCGTCCCGGATCCTGGTGCTGGGCCCGGATTCCTCGCTCGGGCCAATGATTGCCGCGACGATCCTGCCGCTGGCCGGCGCTGACGGCGACCCTAAGCGGGCGATCGCGCTGGCCTCGATCCTGGCGATCATGGTCGCGGCGATCATGATCCTGGGCGCGGTGGCGAAACTCGGCTTCATCGCCGACCTGATCTCCAAGCCGACGATGATCGGCTACATGAACGGCCTGGCCCTGACCATCTTGATCGGGCAGCTGCCGAAACTGTTCGGGTTCAAGGTCAGCGCCGATAACCTCCTCGGTGAGATCACCGGGTTCGTCAAAGGGCTGGCCCACGGCGAGGCGGTGGCCGCCTCGGCCGCGGTCGGGGTCGCCGGGATCGTGCTGATCCTGGTGCTGCAGCGCTGGCTGCCGAAAGTCCCGGCGGTGCTGATCATGGTCGTGCT
>JBAUAY010001128.1:0-2249 GCA_049676235.1 Streptosporangiaceae bacterium | reverse complement strand
TCACCGGGCAGCCGACGGTGGTCGGCAGGCCCGCGACGTCGATGCAGTCCTTGACCGCCAGCCGCACGCCCGGTGTTCCGGGTCCGACGCCGTCCAAACGCACGATCCAGGTCGGGCTGCCGCCGTCGTGATTCATAGCGTCATTGTGGCAAGGGGAGTCCGGGGGGTGTCCCCCGGGCTAGCGCCGCTAAGAAGTCACGGACTCTTCGCCTGGAAGTCATGGCGGCTGCGGCACTTCGATCCTGAAATATCGCACCTTGTGAGCATGAGGGTTGCGATTATCACCGAATCGTTCCCGCCCGACGTCAACGGCGTCGCGCACTGCGTGGTGCGGGTGGCCGAGCTGCTCGCCGCCGATGGCCACCAGCCACTTGTCATCGCGCCGAAACCGCCGCGGGCCAACCGGTCACGACGCGAGGACAAGGATCCCGGACTGTTCCCCTACCCCGTCGTGCGCGTCCCGGCCGTGCCGTTGCCCGGCTACCCGAGCTTCCGGCTCGGGCTGCCGAGCCGGCGCCTGCGTAACGCGCTGATCAAGCACCGGACCGAGGTCGTTCACCTGGCCAGCCCGGTGGTGCTCGGCGCGCACGGCGCCGCGGTGGCCAAGCGGCTGGGGCTGCCCATGGTCGCCGTGTTCCAGACCGACCTACCGTCCTATGCCCACGCGTACCGGCTCGGCCGGCCCGGCGAGGCGGTCGCGTGGCGGTGGCTGCGCGGCATCCACAACCGGGCCGCGCGAACGCTGGCCCCGTCCACGGTCACCGCGACCGGCCTGCTCGGCCGCGGGATCGCCAACGTGTGGCTGTGGGGCCGCGGAGTGGATACGGCCCGGTTCGACTCAACCCGGCGCAGCGCTCAGATCCGGGCCCGCCTGGCGCCCGGCGGTGAGGTGATCGCCGGTTACGTGGGCCGCCTGGCCCCGGAAAAGCACGTCGAGCTGCTGGCCGGGATCACCGCCCTGCCCGGGGTGCGGCTGGTCATCGTGGGCGCCGGGCCGACCGAGGCCACGCTGCGCCAGCAGATGCCCGACGCGGTGTTCCTGGGCGAGCGCCGCGGCGACGAGCTGGCGGCCATCTACGCCAGCCTCGACGTGTTCGTGCACAGCGGGCCGTACGAGACGTTCGGGCAGACGCTGCAAGAGGCCGCCGCGAGCGGGCTCCCGGTGGTGGCGCCGGCCGCGGGAGGGCCATTGGACCTGGTGGAGGACGGTGTGACCGGATATCTGGTGCTGCCCGGCGACGCGGACGCCTTCGCGGCCGCGGTCGCGCGGCTGGCCGCGGACCCAGGGACCCGGGCGGCGTTCGGCGCGGCCGGACGGCGGAAGGTGCTCACCCGCAGCTGGCCCGCGCTGACCGAGGAGCTGATCGGCCATTACGCCGCGGTCCTGGGCCGGAAGCGCCCGGCCCAGGACCGTTATGCAAAACCGGCTAGCGAACGCGGGACTTCTGGGTCCGCGCGGGCGGCCGGTGCAGGTGGCACGATATGAAGATCGTGCGGGTGGCGAACTACGTCGCCCCGCATTCCGGGGGGTTGCGCACGTCGCTACGCGAACTCGGTGCCGGCTACCTGGCCGCGGGCCACGACCCGGTGCTGATCATTCCCGGCGAGGGCGACAGCGACGAGCAGACCCCGCAGGGCCGGGTGATCACGCTGAGCGGGCCGCGGCTGCCGTTCACCGGCGGATACCGGGCGCTGCTGCGCAAGCGGCGGGTGGCGGCCCTGCTCAGCGAGCTGCGGCCGGACACGCTCGAGGTGTCGGACCGGACCACCCTGCGCTGGACCGGACGGTGGGCGCGCGAGCACGGGGTGCCGGCCGTGATGATCTCGCACGAGAGCCTGACCGCGCTCATGCGGCTGGCCGTGCCCGGGCTAGACCTGCCCGCGCTGTCCCGGTGGGGTCCCGCGCTGGCCCTGGTCGACTCGGTCAACCGGCGGACGGCCCGTGCCTACCAGCGGGTGATCTGCACCACCGCCTGGGCGGCCGCGGAGTTCCAGCGGATCGGCGCCGCCAACCTGGCGCGCGCCCCGCTCGGCGTCGACCTGGCCACGTTCGCCGCGCCCCATGCTGACCAGGAGGGCACGCGGATCCGGGACGCCTACGCCGCGCCAGGCGAGACGCTGCTCGTGCACGCCGGGCGGCTGTCCCCGGAGAAGAAGCCGCAGCGGTCGCTGAACACGCTCGCCACCCTGCGCGCCAACGGCCTGCCCGCCCGGCTTGTGGTGGCCGGCGACGGCCCGCTGCGCCGGCG
>JBAUAY010001127.1:0-2257 GCA_049676235.1 Streptosporangiaceae bacterium | reverse complement strand
GCCTGGTCGCTGCGGACCGACCCGCGGGTCACCGTGCTGGACCGGGTCAACGTGCGGACCCTGGACTCGGTCACCCCAGTGCCCGAGCTTGTGGTGGCCGACCTCTCCTTCATCTCGCTCACCCTGGTGCTCCCGGCCCTGGTGGCCTGCGCGGCGCCGGACGCGGATTTCGTGCTGCTGGTGAAGCCGCAGTTCGAGGTGGGTAAGGGCCGGGTGGGCGCGGGCGGCGTGGTGCGTGACGCCGCGGATCGTGCGGCTTCAGTGCGCAGGGTAACCGGTCTGGCCGGCCAGCTTGGCCTGGGCGTCTTGGGGGTTACCGCCTCCCCGCTGCCCGGGCCCGCGGGGAACGTGGAATATTTCGTGTGGCTGCGGCGCGGCGCGGCGCCGCTTGACGAAGGTCAGTTGGAGCGGGCAATCAAGGAGGGACCCAGCTAGTGGGACAGCGGACGGTGCTGGTGACAGCGCATACCGGACGGGAGAACGCGCTGCGCAGCGCCCGCTTCGTGGCCGATCGGCTAGCCGCCGCCGGCATCGCCGTCCGGACCCTGGCGGGCGAGTTCGGCTCCCCGGGCGCCGAACAGGTGCCGGCCGGTGCCGACGCGGCGCAGGGCGCCGAGCTCGTCATCGTCCTGGGCGGCGATGGCAGCCTGCTGCGAGCCGCCGAATTCTCCCGCCCCGCCGGGGTGCCGCTGATCGGGGTGAACCTCGGCCACGTCGGGTTCCTCGCCGAGGCCGAGCCGGACGGGCTGGCCGATACCGTCGACCGGCTGGTGGCGCGGGAATACGCGGTCGAGGAGCGGATGACGATCGACGTGACCGCGGGCAGCAACGGCGCGGTGCTCGCCTCCACCTGGGCGCTGAACGAGGCCACGGTGGAGAAGGCAGCCCGGGAGCGGATGATCGAGGTGATCACCGAGGTCGACGGCCGTCCGCTGTCCCGCTGGGGCTGCGACGGGGTGGTCTGCTCGACCCCGACGGGCTCGACCGCCTATGCGTTCTCAGCGGGCGGACCCGTGGTGTGGCCCGAGGTGGAGGCGCTGCTCATGGTGCCGATCAGTGCGCACGCGCTGTTCGCCCCGCCGATGGTGGTATCGCCGCGATCGGTCCTCGCGGTCGAGCTGATCGTGGCGTCCGAGACATCGGGGGCGGTTTTGTGGTGCGATGGTCGGCGTAAGGTCGATCTGCCACCCGGCGCCCGGGTGGAGGTCCGCCGGGGGGCGCTGCCGGTCCTGCTGGCCCGGCTGCAGGCGCCAGGTGCCCACACCGGAGGCTTCACGGACCGGCTGGTGGTCAAGTTCGGCCTGCCCGTGGCGGGCTGGCGCGGCCATACCTGGGAGGACGCAGGCGAGCATGCTTGAGGAAGTCCGGATCACCGGTCTGGGCGTCATCGACGACGCGGTGCTTGAACTTTCGGCCGGGTTCACCGCGCTGACCGGCGAGACTGGCGCCGGGAAGACCATGGTCGTGACCGCGCTCGGGCTGCTGTTCGGCGGACGGGCCGACCCGGCGCGAGTGCGGCCGGGCGTGGCGCGGGCCTCGGTGGAGGGGCGGCTGCTGGTCTCCGCCAAGGTGGCGCGCGAGGTCGAGGAGTCCGGGGGAGATCTCGATGACAACGGATCCACGCTCGTGCTCAGCCGCTCGGTGTCGGCCGAGGGCCGGTCGCGGGCCTTCGCGGGCGGGCACGCGGTCCCGGTGTCGCTGCTCCAGTTGCTGGCGGACGACCTGGTGGCGGTGCACGGGCAGTCGGATCAGCAGCAGCTGCTCAAGCCCGGGCGGCAGCGGGACGCGCTGGACCGCTTCGCCGGCCCTGAGCTCGCCACCGTCCTGTCCGACTACCGGCGGGTGTTCAACCGGCACCGTGCGGTCCGCGAGGAGCTTGAGTCACTGAGGCAGGCGGAGCGGGAGCGCGCCGCCGAGGCGGAGAACCTTCGGTTCGGCCTGGCCGAGGTCGAGGCGGTCGCCCCGCTGGCGGGCGAGGACACGGCCCTGCTGGCGGAGGACGAGAAGCTGGCGAACGCCGACGCGCTGCACGCCGCGGCCACCACCGCGCACGAGGCGCTGCTCGGCGACCCGGCCTCGGCCTCGGTTGACGGCTCGGACGCGGTCACCCTGCTCGGGGCGGCGGGGCGGGCGCTCGATGCGGTCCGCGCCCATGACCCCGTGCTGGCCGGTCTCGCCGACCGGCTGTCGGAGGCGAGCTACCTGATTTCCGACGTGGCCGGGGAGCTCGCCTCCTATACCGAGTCGCTGGACTCCG
>JBAUAY010001126.1:0-3057 GCA_049676235.1 Streptosporangiaceae bacterium | reverse complement strand
GAGCGGGCCCTGACGGCTGCGCAGGCGAGCCTGCTCGCTGGCGCGCTGGATGCGGCGGCCGAGCTGCTCGCCACGGCGGCGGCCGGGCCGCTGGATGAACTCCAGCAGGCCCGCGCCAGCCTGCTGCGCGGGCAGATCGCGTTCGCCTCCAGCATGGGCAGCGACGCTCCGGCCCTGCTGGTGAAGGCAGCCCAGCAGCTCGAGCCGCTGGATGCCGCGCTCGCCCGCCAGACCTACCTGGACGCGTGGACCGCCGCGATGTTCGCCGGCCAGTTCGCCGGCGCCGGCAGTCTGTACGAAGTCGCCCGGGCCTCCCGGTCAGCCCCGCCGGCCAGCGCGCCCCTGCTGTCTGATCTGCTGCTGGACGGGCTGGCCGTCCTGGTCACCGAGGGACGCGCCCAGGCGGCACCCCTGCTGCGGCAGGCAGCGCACATCTTTGCCGAGGACGAGATCACCCTCGATGAAGGCCTGCGATATGGCTGGCTGGCCCCGGTCGCCGCGGCCATGGTGTGGGAGGAGGAGTCCTGGCATGCGATCGTTGCCCGGCTGCTGCAGTCCCTCCGCGAGGCAGGCTTGCTGGTCCATCTGCCGATCTGGATGGAATCGATGGCCATCATCACGGCTTGGCGTGGCGATTTTGCGGCGGCTGCTTCGCTGATCGCGGAGGCCGAGGCGATCACGGCCGCGACGGGGAGCGGCTTCGCCCGCTATGCCGCCATATTCCTGGCCGGTTTGCGAGGGGCAGAAGCCGAAGCCCGGCCGCTGATCGAGGCCGTTATCACGGACTCCAGGGCTGCGGGCCAGGGCGTGGGGGTCCAGTCGTCACAATGGGTATCTGCCATCTTGGACAACGGTCTGGGCCGCTATGAGGAGGCGCTGGCCGCGGCGCAGCAAGCCGCCGAGCAGGCGCCTGAGCTGTTTACCTCCATGTGGGCGCTGCCCGAGCTGATCGAGGCGGCCAGCAGGACCGGGCAGACCCGGCTAGCCGCCGACGCGCTCGGCCGGCTGGCTGAGGCCACCAGCGTTGGCCAGACCGACTGGGGACAAGGGATCTACGCGCGCTCCCGGGCGCTGCTCGGCGACGGCCAGGACGCCGAGGGCTTCTATCGCGAGGCCGTCGACCGGCTGAGCCGTACCCACCTTCGTCCCGAGCTAGCCCGCGCGCACCTGCTCTACGGTGAGTGGCTGCGCCGCGAGGGCCGGCGGGCCGACGCGCGGGCGCAGCTGCGCACCGCGTACGACATGTGTGCCGCGATCGGCATGGAGGCATTCGCCGAACGGGCCCGGCGAGAGCTGCTGGCCACCGGGGAGACGGTCCGCACGCGCACCGCAGGCCCGCACGACCAGCTCACCCCGCAAGAGGCCCAGATTGCGCGGTTGGCCCGGGCAGGCCTGTCGAACCAGGAGATCGGCACCCAGCTGTTCCTGTCCACGCGGACGGTCGAATGGCACCTGAGCAAGGTTTTTACCAAGCTCGAGATCAGCTCCCGCCGGCAGCTCCAGCGGGCGCTGCCCGACCGGGCCAGCGCCGGGCCGCTGGCCTAACCGGCCGCCCAGGACGGGAGGCGGCGAATGCGGCGGGCGCTGGGGACGCCCTCGGGCCGCAGCGGCCGGGTCTGTAGGGTGTGGGTCATGTTCGCTGCCACCGCTGCGCGTATCAACGCCGACGACCCGCTGTCCGGACTTGAGCTCGGCGAACGTCCGGAGCCGACGGCCCCGGACGGGTGGACGACGGTAACGGTGCGGGCGGCCGCGCTCAACCATCACGACGTCTGGACGCTGCGCGGGGTAGGCATCTCGGCGGACCGGCTACCGATCGTGCTCGGCTGCGACGCGGCGGGGATCGACCCGGACGGCAACGAGGTCGTCGTGCACGCGGTCATCGGCGACCCCGACGCGGGGGGTGGCGACGAGACCCTCGATCCGCGCCGCTCGCTGCTCTCCGAGCGTCATGATGGCGTCTTCGCCGAGCGGGTGTGCGTGCCACGGCGCAACCTGGTGCCGAAGCCGCCAGGGCTGTCGTTCGAGGAGGCAGCGTGCCTGCCGACGGCCTACCTGACCGCGTACAAGATGCTGTTCGAGAAGTCTGGCGTCCAGCCGGGCGCGACCCTGCTCGTGCAGGGCGCGGGCGGTGGGGTGGCTACCGCGCTCATCGTGCTCGGCCGCGCGGCCGGTTACCGGATGTGGGCGACCAGCCGCAGCGAGGCCAAGCGTGAGCGTGCTCTCAAGCTCGGCGCTGATCAGGTCTTCCCGGCCGGGGCCAGGCTGCCGGAACGGGTCGACGTGGTCCTGGAGACCGTCGGGCAGGCCACCTGGGCGCATTCCGTCCGGTCTCTCAAGCCCGGCGGCCGGATCGTGATTTCCGGTGCGACCAGTGGTGATGCCCCGCCGGCCGAGCTGACCAGGATCTTCTTCACCCAGCTGACCGTAACCGGCTCGACGATGGGCTCCCGCGATCAGCTCGGCCGACTGGCCAGGTTCTGCGAGCAGACCGGGGCCCGCCCGGTGATCGACCGGATCCTGCCCCTGGCGCAGGCCCGCGATGGCTTCGAGGCCATGATCACGGGCGACCTGTTCGGCAAGATCGTCTTCAACCCGTAGACCGCGCCGCCCGGCCGGAGGGCTGGGCGGCAGCGCGGCCTTCAGTCCTGCTTGGACCCGGGCTCAGTGTCGTCGGTCGGCGGCTCGCGGCCTGGGCCGAAGATCTCGGACTTGACGCGCTCCAGCGCCTCTTCCAGGATCGTGCGCAGGTCGCTGATCACGTTCTCGCCGGCCGCCGAGGACTGCGTGGCCAGTTTCCTCAGGTCGGCGGTGAACTGGACGGCGAGCCGCTCAAGGTCGCGCAGCGTCCCGAAGTCAAGCGGCCCGGTCCAGCCGGGTCCGTGGTTCCGGGTCCGGCTGCGCGCCCAGTCTTCCCAGCCGCGCCGCCCGGGCCAGTCCGTCCAGCCAGGTCCCTGGCTCCACCCGGGCCCGCCGCCCGGGGTGTCCCAGTCCCCCTCACCGGCGTGGAACCGGGCGCCCGCGGGCTCGCCGAGCCGGCCGGCCGCCCCTAGGGGC
>JBAUAY010001125.1:0-2442 GCA_049676235.1 Streptosporangiaceae bacterium | reverse complement strand
GGCGAAGGGGGCAGAGTTCGTGACGCCGCCGATCGACCGCGGAGCGGAGATCCGCTGCTACATGCGGGACCCGGACGGATACCTTATCGAGGTCGGCCAGTCCACCGGCCTGCTGCATGGCCATCTCGCCGCAAAGCGCCCGGAGGATCTCCCCGGCTGACGTGTGACTTATGAGGCGTGCCGCATCCGCGCCAGCAGGGGCCGATGCGAACAGCCCGGACCGTGTGCTGCAGGTTGATCCAGGACACGGGCCTGAGCGAAAATCTGCGAACGGCCCGGACCCCGCTGTTCAGTCGGGCTGCCGCCACCGCTAGCGTTCCCTCCTGGTTAGCTCTTCGTTAGCTCGGGCTGGCTGGGGAAAGGCCTTGCGCCGGGTCGGGCAGGACGCGGCGCAGGACGCTCTCGTCGCCGGTGATCTCAAGGCCCCGGGCGCCGGCCTCGGCGGCGGTGAGCTTGCCCGTGAGCAGGGCGAGGATCATCTGCGGCCGGCCCGCGAGGACGAGATCCGGTGACGCGGCCGCGCCCATCCTGGTGCGCACCGTGCCGCCTGACACCTCGATGACCGCGGGAGCGTTTGCGGTCCGCAGTTCGATCGACACCGGCGGGGCGCCGGGATCCGCGTCGCGCAGGAATTCCTCGACCGGGTAGGCGAACCACTGGCTCCGGAATTCCTCGTCATCGGCGGGCTGTGCCATGAACCTGATCCCCCACGAGCCGAGGGCGCGCACTACCGGTTCCAGCTCGGCGCCGGCCTCGGTGAGGTGGAACAGGGTGGTGGCGATCGGGGGCGGTGCCTCTTCCCGCCGGATCAGGCCCGCCGCCTCCAGCTCGCGAATGCGGTCCGCGAGCAGGTTGGTCGCGATGCCAGGCAGCCCGTTCTTCAGGTCGGTGTACCGGCACGCGCCGCGGAGCAGGAGCTCCCTGATGATCAGGAGGGTCCACCGGTCGCCGATGACATCGAGGGCCTTGGCAACCGAGCAGAACTGACCGTAACTACGCATGAGCCCAGGCTATCCCATAAGCGGTTGAGATCAAAGTCTCATAACTTGACATTATCTAGTTATCAGTTGACTATTTAAATCATGAGATCTAAGCCCTTGATCCTCGTGGCGCTGCTTCTCGCGGCGTTCCTCGTCAACCTCGACACGACCCTGGTGAACGTCGCGCTCCCCGCCCTCACGCGGGACCTGCACGCCACCACGACCCAGCTGCAATGGGTCGTCGATGCCTACAACCTCGTCTTCGCGGCGCTACTGCTCACCTTCGGCAGCTTGTCCGACCGGTTCGGCCGTAAGGGCATGCTGCTGGCCGGGCTCGCCGTCGTCGGTGCCGCCAGCCTGGCCGGCGGCTTTACGACCAGCGCGCCGGAGCTCATCGCGGCCAGGGCCGTGATGGGCCTTGGCGCCGCCATGACGTTCCCCGCCACCCTCTCGCTGCTCACCAATGTGTTCACGGAGCGGCGGGAACGGGCCCGCGCGATCGGCCTGTGGGGCGCGATCGCCGGCGTGGCCATCGCGCTGGGCCCGATCGTGGGCGGCTGGCTGCTGCGGAGCTTCTCCTGGGGCAGCATCTTCATCGCCATGGCCCCGGTCGCGGCGCTCGCCGTGGCCGGGGTGGCCGTCGCCGTTCCCGCCTCCAAGAGCCCGGACGCGGCCCGCCCTGATGTTCCCGGCCTGGTGCTGTCGTCGGCGATGATGGCCCTGCTCGTCTTCACGATCATCGAGGCACCGGCCTACGGGTGGACCTCGGCCCGCAGCGTGGCGGGCTTCGCCGGCTCCGCGGTGCTGCTCGCCGCGTTCATCGCGGCCGAGCGGCGCGCCGCGCACCCCATGCTCGACGTGCGGCTCTTCCGTAACATGCGGTTCAGCGCGGCCAGCGGAGCGGTCACGGTGTCCTTCTTCACCCTGCTCGGCTTCATTTTCCTGATCACCCAGTACTTCCAGTTCGTCCGCGGCTACAGCGCGCTGTCCGCCGGCGTCCGGCTGCTCCCGGTCGCGCTGGCGGTCGCGGTCGGGTCGGTCGCGGGAACCCAGCTCGCCGTGCGGGCCGGGACCAAGCTCATTGTCACGACCGGGCTCGTCGCGATGGCCGCGTTCTACGGCTGGGTGGCGGCGACGACCAGCGCGACGCTGAGCTACGGCATCATCGCGGTCCAGATGGTGCTGTACGGGCTGGGCATGGGCCTGACCTCAGCCCCCGCCACCGAGGCGATCATGGGCGCCATCTCGCGGAGCAAGGCCGGGGTCGGCTCGGCCGTGAACGACGCCACCCGGCTCATCGGCGGCACGCTCGGCGTGGCCGTGATCGGCAGCGTGTACGCATCGGTCTACGGATCACGGCTCACCGCCACCCTGCCGGCCGGCGTGTCAGGCCCGGTCGCGGCGATCGCCCACCAGTCCGTCGGCGCGGCCTACGTGGCCGCTGGCAAGATCGCGGCCCTCG
>JBAUAY010001124.1:0-14091 GCA_049676235.1 Streptosporangiaceae bacterium | reverse complement strand
GGAGCCGTCATGGACAGCGCCGAGTTGCGCGCCGTACAGCAGCCGCTCAAGGACGCCTACCGGGAGAACTCCGAGAAGGCGGTCGTCACATTGCGCGCGCACGGGAAGCTCGACGACGCCATCTCGTGTTCGGTGGAAACCGGCCGGGCGCTGGCCACCGCGGGGCTACACCCGGCGAGCGGAGGAGACGGCTCGCTGCTGTGTTCGGGTGACATGCTGCTCCAGGCGCTGGTGGCGTGCGCCGGGGTCACGCTGCGAGCCGTGGCCACCTCGTTGCAGATCAACCTGGCCGGGGGCACCGTCACGGCCGAGGGTGACCTGGACTTCCGCGGGACGCTGGCGGTTAGCAAGGACGCGCCGGTGGGGTTCGGGTCCATCCGGCTGACCTTCGACCTGGACACCGACGCCAGCGCGGAGCAGGTCCAGACACTGCTTCGCCTCACCGAGCGCTATTGCGTGGTCTATCAGACGCTGGCGCATCCGGCCGAGATGACAATATCCGCTTAGGCGCCGGTGAAATGAGGGGCACGCTACGGGCGAGCAGATGATGCCGCCGTCGCTGTGGCTATGGCTGGCCGGCGACCTGGCCGTCCTGATCCCGCCGGGACCCCGCTTACGCTGCTGCTGCTGCTGCTGCTGCTGCTGTTCACGATCCGGTCGGCAGCCACTTCTCGCGGCGCTTGATCGGCTCATTCCCGGGTAGTGCGGGCTGCGGCCATTGGTATCGGCCGCAAGGGAGACCCGATGGAAGCAGGGGCCGCGTGAACAGCTCTCGACATGCAACCGAGGCGGTGGAGATCAGGGCGCAAGAGGAAGTCCGGACCCAGGAAGACGAGGCCAGGCAAGACCAGGCTGCGGGCGACGACCGGATCCAGGAGGCCCTGGAGACGGCGGCAGCGGTCGCCGAGAAGACGGGCGGCCTCGGTACGCCCGGGCGGCCCGTCAACCGGCGCTCTCCGTTCATGATCGGGCTGACCGGCGCTTTCGGCGTGGCGATCGCCTACGGTCTGATCGAGCTGTTCCTCCGGTCGCGGTCCGTGCTCATCATCATTGGCCTCGCGCTGTTCGTCGCGGCCGGCCTTGACCCCATCGTGGGCTGGCTGGTCCGGCACCGCATGCCCCGATGGGCGGCCGTCCTGACCGTCATCGGCTGCGGCGTGGCGGTCGTGGCGGCGTTCCTCGCGGCGGCGATCCCGCCGCTGGCCTCCGAGGCCACCGCGCTCGCCCACCAGATCCCGCACTACATGCACACCCTGCAGGATCGTAACTCGCAGTTGGGCAAGCTCAACGTCAAATACCACATCCAGCAGCGCCTGACCAGCCTGGTCTCCGGCGGGGGCGGCTCCCTGATCGGCGGGGTCGTGGGCGCCGGGGCGCTGGTGCTCAGCACCGTGTCCTCCATCGTCGTCGTAGCGGTGCTCAGCATCTATTTCCTGGCCGGCCTGCCCAGTATCAAGGTGTTCGCCTACCGGCTGGTGCCGCATTCGCGGCGGCCGCGGGCCATCCTGATCGGCGACGAGATCCTGGCCAAGGTGGGCGGCTACGTGCTGGGTAACTTCATCACCTCGCTGATCGCCGGCCTGGGCACCTATGTGTGGCTGCTCGCCTTCGGCGTGCCCTATCCGCTCCTGCTGGGCATCTTCGTGGCCTTCCTCGACCTGATCCCGGTGATCGGGTCGAGCATCGGTGGGGCCATTGTCAGCCTCGTCGCGCTGACGGTATCCCTGCCCGTCGCGCTCGCCACCCTGGCGTTCTACATCGCGTACCGGCTCGCCGAGGACTATTTCATCGTCCCGCGGATCATGGGAAGGACCGTGCAGGTACCCGCGATCGTCAGCCTGATCGCGGTCTTGATCGGCGGGGTCCTGCTCGGCATCGTCGGGGCGCTGGTGGCGATCCCGGTCGCCGCGGCCGTCCGGCTACTGCTGAACGAGATCGTGATCCGCCGACTCGATAAAAGCTGAGCCGGTCCTGGGATTGAGCTCCGTCCCAGTGAACCCCTGGATAAGCCGATATTTCTGGTCTGACAAGTCAGGATTAGGTTAACGTGTAACTGGATAAGATCCCGCCGATACCCGATCATTTTCTCCGGGGAGGAACCATCAGTAGCACCGACACCTTCGTCGCCAACTCCGAGCGGTACGCGGCCGGCTTCGACAAGGGCGACCTGCCCTTGCCGCCTGCCGCGCACACCGCGGTGGTCGCCTGCATGGACGCCCGGCTCAACCCCTATGGCGTGCTCGGGCTCTCCGAGGGCGACTCGCACGTGATCCGCAACGCCGGCGGGGTCGTGACCGACGACGTCATCCGGTCCCTCACCATCTCCCAGCGGCTGCTCGGGACGAACGAGATCATCCTCATCCACCACACCGACTGCGGCATGCTCACCTTCCACGACGACGACGTCAAGGCGCAGATCGAGGCCGACACCGGTATCCGGCCGCCGTTCGCGCTGGAGGCCTTCGGAGACCTGGACAGCGACGTGCGCCAATCCATCGCCCGGATCAAGGCCAGCCCCTTCATCCCGAACAAGGACTCCGTCCGCGGTTTCGTCTACGAGGTGGAGACCGGGCGCCTCCGGGAGGTCAAGGAGTGACATTGGTATCGTGACTAGGTGACGGCCGCAACGAAAACGAGCAGAGCGGAAACGAACGAAACGGGTGGCGACGCGACCGCCCGCTCGGCCCGGCTGCGGCACCTGATCATCACGGTCTACGGGCTCTACGCCCGGCACGATGGCGGCTGGCTATCGGTCGCGACCCTGATACGACTACTCGCTGATCTGGGGATAGACGAGTCGGCGGTCCGTTCGGCCATCTCACGATTGAAGCGGCGCGGCATCTTGCAGTCGCGGCGGTACGGCGGGTCAGCCGGGTACCAGCTGTCCGCCGAGGCCCTGGCCATCTTGCGCGAAGGTGACGCGCGGATCTTCCGGCGGCACCGGGCCACGCCCGCCGACGGCTGGGTGCTCGCGGTCTTCTCGGTACCCGAGTCGGAGCGCCATCGGCGGCACGTGCTGCGGTCCGAGCTCACCAGGCTGGGGTTCGGCATGGTCGCACCCGGGGTGTGGATCGTGCCGGCCCACCCGCAGGACACGACGGCCGAGACGCTGCGGCGGCTCGAGCTCGACGCGTATGCCGATCTGTTCCGCGCGGATCACCTCGCCTTCGGCGACCCGGCCGCCAAGATCCGCCGCTGGTGGGACCTTGACGAGCTCGAGCGGCAGTACGAGTCGTTCATCCGGGCGCACGAGCCGGTCCTGCGGCACTGGGAACAGACCGGCCCACCCGGGGAGCAGGAGGCCTTCGCCGGCTACGTGCGGGTGCTAACCGACTGGCGGCGGCTCCCCTACCTCGACCCCGGCCTGCCCGCCGAACTGCTGCCCGACGGCTGGGTCGGCATCCGGGCCGCCGACCTGTTCTTCGCCCTGCGCGCGCTACTCGAGGAACCGGCCCGGGCCTACGTGAAGCGCACGGTCAGCTCGGGCTGACCACGGCGATGCCCTGGATCTCGACCAGCGCCGCCGGATTCCACAGCCGCGCCACGCCCACGCCCGCCATGGCCGGGTACTCGGCCCCGGCCAGCCGGCGCCAGACCGCGCCGATTTCCTTCCCGTGCGCCTGGTAGTCCTCGACGTCGAGGAGGTAGATGGTCACGCTGACCAGGTGGGCTGGCTGCCCGCCCGCCGCGGCCAGCGCGGTGAGCAGGTTGCCGAGCGCCTGCTCGAACTGGGGCACGACGCCGCCGCCGGCCAGCTTCCCGTTCTTGTCCATGCCGATCTGGCCGGCCAGGAACACCATCCGCCCGGCGGGCCCCGGGCCTTCGGTGACGGAGACAGCGTGGGAGAAGCCGGACGGCCGGGCGAGTTCTTCGGGGTTGATCCGCTCCACGGTCATGACTGCACCCTACCGGTATTGCGTTTCATTGACGATCGTATAGTTTCCGGCATACGATGGCGCCATGCGCATCGCTGTCCTCGGCGGCGGGCCCGGCGGCCTGTACTTCGCAGCCCTGGCCAAGCAGTTGGACGCCCGGCACGACATCACCGTCTGGGAGCGCAACGCCGCCGACGACACGTTCGGATTCGGGGTGGTGTTCTCCGACGAGACCCTCGGCGGCATCGAGCACGCCGACCTGGAGATCTTCTCCGCCATGCGGCGCGAGTTCGCCCGCTGGGACGACATTGACGTGCACTTCCGCGGTACCACGTTCACCTCGGGCGGGCACGGTTTCGCCGCGATGAGCCGCAAGCGGCTGCTGGCCATCTTGCAGGCTCGCTGCGTTTCGCTTGGGGTGCGGGTGCACTTCCATACCGAGGCCCCGGACGTGACCGCGCTGGCCGCGAGCTACGACCTGGTGGTGGCCGCCGACGGGATGAACTCGGCCACGCGGGGCAGGTTCGCGTCTGTCTTTGGCCCTGATCTGGAGCGTCGACGCTCCCGGTACATCTGGCTCGGCACGGACCTGGTCTTCGACGCGTTCAAGTTTTACATCCTGGACACCCCGGCGGGGGTCATGCAGGTGCACGGCTACCCCTATAGCGAGCAGGCCAGCACCTTCATCCTGGAGCTACACGAGGACGTCTGGCGGCGGGCCGGGTTCGGCGACGTGGCGGCCTCGGACCTCGCGCCGGGGCAGAGCGACGAGGCCTCCATCGAGCTCATCCGAGGCCTGTGCGCCGACGTGCTCGGCAGGCCCGGTGGTGGCCAGCACAGTCTGGTCGCCAACAACTCGCGGTGGACCGCCTTCAGCACCGTGCGCTGCCAGACCTGGCGGCACCAGAACGTGGTCCTGCTCGGCGACGCGGCGCACACCGCGCACTTCTCGATCGGCTCGGGGACCAAGCTCGCCATGGAGGACGCGCTGGCCCTGGCCGCCTGCCTGCACGAGCAGCCGAGCGTCGACGATGGCCTGGCCGCTTATGAGGCCGAACGCAGGCCGGTGGTCGCCTCGACCCAGCGGGCGGCGCAGGCCAGCCTGGAGTGGTTCGAGAACATCGGCCAGTACGCCGACCAGGACCCGCACCAGTTCGCCTTCAACATCGTGACCCGCAGCCGCCGGGTCACCTACGACAACCTGCGGCTGCGCGACCCGGAGTTCGTGGCGGACATGGATCGCTGGTTCGCCGCGAGCGTGGATGGGGACGCGGCGGGCGGCGAAGAGCCGCGGCCGCCGATGTTCCAGCCGTTCCGGATGGGCGGCCTAGAGCTGGCGAACCGGGTCATCGTCTCGCCGATGGACATGTACTCGGCCCGCGACGGCGTGCCCGGTGACTTCCACCTGGTGCACCTGGGCGGCAAGGCGCTAGGCGGGGCCGGGCTGGTGATGACCGAGATGGTCTGCGTTAGTTCGGCCGGCCGGATCACCCCCGGCTGCACCGGCATCTACACCACCGAGCAGGAGGAGTCATGGCGCCGGATCACCGGGTTCGTCCATAGCCAAAGCGGCGCGAAAATCGGCATCCAGCTCGGCCACTCCGGCCGCAAGGGCTCGACCAGGCTGATGTGGGAGGGGATGGATGTCCCGCTGCCGGACGGCAACTGGGAAGTCTGCGGCCCGTCACCCATCCCGTACGCGGCGGGCAGCCAGACACCGCGTGAGCTGGATTCTGCCGAGCTCGACGAGATTAAGAGCCAGTTCGCCGCCTGTGCCCGGGCGGCGGCGCGGGCCGGCTTCGACCTGCTCGAACTGCACTGCGCGCACGGGTACCTGCTGTCCTCGTTTCTGTCCCCGCTGACCAACCGGCGCACGGACCGCTACGGCGGGTCGCCCGCCGCACGGCTCCGCTACCCGCTTGAGGTGTTCGACGCCATCCGCGCGGTGTGGCCGCAGGACCGGCCGATGACGGTGCGGATCTCCGCGACCGACTGGTGCGAGGGCGGCCTGGACATCGACGACACCGTGGAGATCGCCCGGGCGTTCGCCGAGCACGGCGTGGCGGGGATCGACGTGTCCACCGGACAGGTGGTCAGCGACGAGAAGCCCGCCTTCGGCCGCAGCTACCAGACGCCGTACGCCGACCGGATCCGCAACGAGATCGGCCGCAAGTACGGCGTGGCGGTGATAGCGGTGGGCGCGATCTCGTCCTACGACGACGTGAACTCCCTCATCCTGGCGGGCCGGGCCGACCTGTGCGCGCTCGGCCGGCCCCATCTGTATGACCCGCAGTGGACCCTGCACGCTGCCGCCGAGCAGGGATACGCCGGCCCGGGTGCCAGCTGGCCGCTCCCGTTTGCCGCGGGTTCTCGCAGGCCCCAGGCCGGGCGCACCGACGGCCCGCGGCCGCGGCTCGACCTGATCCGGGCCGGGGCGCCGCGCACCGCGCATGCCCGCTGGCGACCTTCTCGTGCGGCCGCCGGGCGGGCCCAGTGACCGCATTCGCGCTGACCGAGGAGCAGCAGGCCTTCGCCCAGCGAGTCCGGACGATCGCCGCGGAGGAGTTGCGGCCGCTGGCCGAGGCCGGGCCGCCTGGACACGTGAACCGCGATCTGGTCAAGGCGATGGGCCAGCTCGGCCTGCTCCCCCGCCTGTTCCCTGGTATTTCTGGCGGCTCGGGTGTTTCCGGCGGGTCGCTGTCCCGAGAGGCCGCCGCGACCGACCTGTGCATCCTGCGGGAGTCGCTGGCCACGCAGAGCACCGAGGCGGAGACCGCGCTGGCTCTGCAGGGATTGGGCTCCTACCCGGTCCTGCAGTCCGGGCGGGAGGAGATCGTCCGGCGCTGGATGCCCGCCGTCGCCGCAGGTGACGCGGTGGCGGCGTTCGCGCTGACCGAACCCGAGGCCGGCTCGGACGCCGCCGCGCTGGCGCTCCGGGCCGAGCCGGACGGCCAGGGGTGGCGGCTGACCGGGGAGAAAGTCTGGATCTCCAACGCGCCCGAGGCCGACTTCTACACCGTCTTCGCCCGGACGACACTCGGGGCGGGCGCGCGCGGCGTGACCGCGTTCGTGGTGCCGGCCGACCGGCCCGGCCTGACCGGGGAGCATCTCGACATGATCAGCCCGCACCCGATCGGCCGCCTGGTCTTCGACGGCGTCCCGGTTCAGCCGGCCGAGCTTCTCGGCGAGGCCGATCGCGGCTTCCGGGTCGCGATGCGCACACTGGACCTGTTCCGGCCCAGCGTAGGCGCGTTCGCGGTCGGCATGGCCCAGGCCGCCATCGACGCGGCTGTGGCGCATGCGGGCGGGCGGATGGCATTCGGCGGGCCGCTAAAAGACCAGCAGGCCATCTCGCATCTGCTGGCCGAGATGGCGACCCGCACCGAGGCAGCCCGGCTGCTGGTATATGCCGCCGCCGCGGCGTACGACGCGGGTGAGAAGCAGATCGCCGCGAAGTCGGCCATGGCCAAGCTGTTCGCCACCGAGACGGCCCAGTTCGTGGTGGATGCGGCGGTGCAGATCCACGGCGCCCGGGCGCTGCGCCGGGGTCACCTGCTCGAGCACCTGTATCGCGAGGTGCGCGCGCCGCGCATCTACGAGGGCGCCTCGGAGGTTCAGCGCACGATCATCGCCCGTGAGCTGTACCGCTGAATCAGTGCCTGTTTTTGAGATGCCGACGCTTCTGGTCTGGCGCGGCCATTCGGATGAGACTGGGGTGACAGCGGCTTCGCGGTGGCTGGACCGTCGGCGGCCGACAGGACCATGGTCGGAGGCGACCCGGGATGACACGGCGAGATATCGCGTTTGACGCTGAGGGCACCACCTTGCGCGGCTGGTTCTACCCGGCGGAGCGGGCCAGCGGGCCCGGCGCGGCCGTGGTCATGGCACATGGTTTCTCCGCGGTCAAGGAGATGTACCTGGACAGCTTCGCCGAGGTGTTCGCCGCGGCCGGGCTGAACGTCCTGGTCTTCGACAACCGCTGCTTCGGCGCCAGCGACGGGGAGCCGCGCCAGGAGATCGACCCGTGGGCGCAGGTCCGCGACTACAGGGATGCCATCACCTACGTCAGCACGGTGCCTGGGGTGGACCCGAATCGGATCGGGATCTGGGGCAGTAGCTATTCCGGTGGCCATGTCCTGGTGGTGGCCGCGATCGACCGGCGGGTCAAGGCCGTGGTGAGCCAGGTGCCGCTCATCAGCGGCCACGCCAACCTACGGGCGCTGGTCCGGGCCGATTTCATCGCCGGGTTCCGCGAGATGTTCGACGCGGACCGACTGGCCCGCTTCGAGGGCAAGCCACCGGTCATGGTGCCCGTGGTGGACAAGGACCCGCTGGCACCCTCGGCGCTGCCGACGGCGGACTCGTGGGAGTGGTTCTCCCAGACCGGGGAGACCCGGGCGCCGGCCTGGCGCAACGAAGTGACGCTGCGCAGCGTGGAGATGTTCACCGAGTACGAGCCGGGCACCTACTTGCCGTACATCAGCCCCACGCCGCTGCTGATGCTGGTCGCCGTGGGCGACCACCTGGTGCCATCCGAACTCGCCATCGCGGCCTTCGACACGGCGCACCAGCCCAAGGAGCTCATCATCATGCCCGGCATGCACTTCGACGCCTACGTGGCGGGCTTCGAGGCCGCCAGCGGCTCGGCGCGAGACTGGTTCACCCGGCACCTAACCCGCTGAGGCTGGCCAGCGGCGGCCGCCTGGAAGTTTCCGGACATCAAGCCGGTTCCTCGTAACGGACCGGGGTGGAGTACCGCGGGTCCTGGTGGCTGGCCCAGTACCGGTCCCTTAGCTGCAGGGTCAGCGGCCCGGGCGCGCCCGTTCCGACGGGCTTGCCGTCAATGACCGTCACCGGCATGATCCCGCCGGCCGTGGAGGTCACCAGCACCTCGTCCGACCTGAGCAGATCCTCGGCGGTCAGCCGGCCCTCGTCCATCCACTGGCCGGCCTCGCGGGCCAACTCGATCAGCGAGCGCCGGGTAATGCCCGCCAGCGTGCCGCTGCCCGGCGTCAGCCACCGCCCGTCCACGTGGGCGAACACGTTGTACCCGGGTCCTTCGGTGATCGCACCGGACAGGTCACGGAGCACCACCAGGTCGGCGTCGTGGTCATAGGCGTCCAGCAGGGCCAGGTCCAGGTCCAGCCAGTGATAGATCTTGACCGACGGGTCCACGCTCTGCGGCGGGATGCGAGTGACGTGGCTGACCTGCAAGCTTGCGCCCGTCTCTTGCTGGTCGGGACGGCTGATCCAGATGAATGGCACGGCGTAGCAGTAGAACATGCTCCGCGCGGTGCGCAGGTCACGGCTGCCCGGCGGCATCCGGCCGCGCGTACACGTCATGGACACGTAGGCTTCCCGCAGGCCCGCGTGGCGGACGCACCCGTGCACGATGGCCTCGATCTCGCCGCGGTCGTGCCCGGGGTCGAGCCGTAGCCGGGCCATGCTGGCGGCGAACCGGTCCAGATGGGCATCGAGCCGGTAGAACCGCCCTTGCCAGACGTGTACCACGTCATACGTGCAGTCCGAACGGGTCATGCCTAGGTCGAGCACCGAGATTTTCGCGTCCTCGATGGGGCAGTATCGTCCGTCGATCCAGGCCGCCCCGGCCGGCCATGGCGGCTGTGCGCCCGAGGCGTCCGCGCCCGCTCCGCTCACCCATTCCTCCCCTGCGTCATCCGCGACGTCCGGCTCCCTAGGGAGTTCCGGAGCTCGGCCCCGGCCACAACGGTCAGCATCAACTAGGGCCGTCATGCCGTCAACCGGTATTGGCATAGCCGCGGCGGGTAGGTTCGCACGGGTGAGCTTCGATGTCAGCGCGGACGCCTACCTGCGGTTCATGGGAAAATACTCCGAGCCACTCGCGACGCAGTTCGCTGACCTGGCCGGGGTTCGCGCGGGGCAGCAGGTGCTGGATGTGGGATGCGGGCCTGGGGCGCTGACGGCCGAACTGGTGAGCCGGGTCGGCGCGGACGCGGTCAGCGCGGTGGAACCGTCAGCGTCGTTTGTCGCCGCCACGCGGGAGCGGCTGCCCGGGGTGAAGGTCCGGTTGTCACCGGCCGAACAGCTGCCGTTCCCCGATGACACTTTCGATGCCGCGATGGCGCAACTGGTCGTTCACTTCATGGCTGACCCGGTAACGGGCCTGCGGGAAATGGGCCGGGTTACCCGACCCGGCGGGGTGGTCGCAGCGTGCGTGTGGGACCACGCGGGCGACCGCGGGCCGCTGACCGCGTTCTGGTCGGCCGTACGTGAGCTGGATCCGGCCGCCCCCGATGAGTCCGGCCTGGCCGGTGTCCGCGAAGGTCATCTGGCCGAGCTCTTCGCGCAGGCCGGGCTGGACGGAACCCAGGCCAGCACGCTGACGGTGCGCGTCCGCCACGCCAGCTTCGAGCAATGGTGGGAGCCGTTCACGCTCGGTGTCGGCCCGGCCGGGGCATATCTGTCGTCGCTGGCGCCGGATCGTCGCGCCGCGCTGCGCGAGTATTGCCGGCGCCTGCTACCCGCGGGCCCGTTCGATGTCAGCGCCACCGTCTGGACGGCGGTCAGCCGCACCTGACCAGCCACGGGATGCGCCGTGGCAGATGCCCCCTATAGCCGTCCGGCTGCATCGCACGCAGCGTCCGGGGCAGCCGTCGCCAGCACCAGCTACTGCCCGCGTCGACGTCCTTAGGATGGGATCGTGCGAAGCGATGCTAACGACGTCGATAGCTATCTCGCCCAGGTGCCTGAGGGACGGCGCGCGGTTCTGACCGAGCTGCGCGACGTGTGCCGGAGGCTGCTGGTGGGCTTGGCCGAGTCCATGAGCTACGGGATGCCTTCCTACAGCCGTGACGGCATCGCCGAGATCGCCTGGGCCAGCCAGAAACGCTATATCTCCTTGTATGTGATGCGCGCCGATGTCCTCGATGCTCATCGCGGGCAGCTTGCTGGCCTCGATGTCGGGCAGGGGTGCATTCGATACCGCAGCCCTGCCGCGGTCGATTTCACCGTTGTCCATTCGATGCTTACTGCCGTCGGGGCGAGCCGCGGCCCCGTCTGCTGAATCGCCAATGACTGCTCCCCGGCGCCGGTCGGGTCTCAAGGGCCAGGCAGGGCGGGGTCTCCGCGACGATTACCTGGGAGGGAGGCTGAGCACTTCGGGATGGGCCCGACGGTAGTGCTCGGTCAGGACTTCGCTGGGATTGCCCGGCCGGTACGCGACGGTGCGGTGGCAGATCTGGCAGCGGGTGACCGGAAGATGGGTAACGGTCACCGGGAAGCGGCGAGTACTTGAATTGTTCATTATCTCTATTATGCCAAGGTTCCACGCCTTCCACGTACCGGACGCGCCGTCAGCGCCCCTTCCACTGCGGCGGGCGGCCCGCGTTGAACGCCGTGTGGAACTCGGCGTAGTCCTCCCCCTTCATCAGCAGGGCCTGGGTCATCGCCTCGAGTTCGATCGCGGCGGAAAGGCTCATGTCCTGCTCCCTGGTCAGCAGGGCCTTGGTCTGCGCGTAGGCCTGAACCGGCCCCGAGGCCAGCCGCCGCGCGAGCCCGGTTACCTCTTCGTCGAAGGCGTCCTTCTCGACCAGGGAAGAGATCAGCCCGATCCGCGCCGCCTCTTCGGCGCTCACCGTGTCCCCTAGCATCAGCAGCCGGGTCGCGTGCCCGAGCCCGACCAGTCGCGGCAGCAGGTAGGCCGCGCCCATGTCCCCGCCGGACAGGCCCACCTTGGTAAACAGGAAGGCGAACCGGGCCGCGGGGGTGCACACCCGGAAGTCGGCCGCGAGCGCGATCACCGCGCCCGCCCCGGCCGCCATCCCGTGCACGGCCGCGATGATCGGCACCGGGCAGTCCCGCATCTCCCGGATGACCTCACCGCTCATCCGGGTGAAGGCGAGCAGTTCGTCCGGCGCCATGGCCAGCGTCGCGCCGATGATCTCGTTGACGTCCCCGCCCGAGCAGAACGCCCGGCCGTTTCCCCGGATGACCAGTACCCGCGTGTCCCCGCGGTGCGGCAACTCGGCCAGTAGATCGCGCAGGTCGGCGTACGCTTCGAAGGTAAGGGCGTTGAGCTTGCCCGGCCGGTCCAGTGTCACGGTGCCGACCCCCTCGGCGACCGAGAACCCGAAATGCTCCCACTTATCGGTCAGCGGTACCGAGGCTCGGAACGGGCTCATCGCGGGCACCCCATCTCCAGCGGCTCCCAACGTATAGCGGACTCTTGACTGCCGTCACAAAAGTTAAATACTGGTGATCTACCCTACGGGAAAGAAGGAAGTGGGGCCAGATGCGGCTTTCCCCTTCAGCGCACCTTGACACCTTCTGCCGCGACCGCCTCCCGGCGCCGGACCAGTGGCCGGAATTCCGGTTCGACCTGCCCGAACTTCATTACCCCGAGCGGCTCAACTGCGCGGTCGAGCTCCTCGACGCCACCGCCGCCCGCGACGGCGCCGACCGCCCGTGCCTGCACTCTGCTGTCGGAACCGGGGCTGCCGGAACCGGGGCTGCCGGAACCGGGGCTGCCGGAACCGGGCCGAGCGGAACCTGGACCTACGGCGAGGTCGTCCGCCGCACCAACCAGCTCGCCCAGGTGCTGACCGAAGACTTCGGTCTGCGCCCGGGCAACCGGGTCCTGCTCCGCGGCCCGAACGCTCCCTGGCTCGCCGTGGCCTGGCTCGCCGTGATCAAGGCAGGCGGGGTGGCGGTCACCACGATGGCCCTGCTGCGGCCCAGGGAGATCGCCACCATCGTGGGGCTGACCCAGCCAAGCCTGGCCTTGTGCGACCACCGATTCGCCGGCGACCTGGCCGCCGGCGCGCCGGCGCTGACCACCCTGCACTACGGTCCCGGCCTGGACGGCACAGACGAGTCCGGCGACCTGGCCGCCCGGTGCGCGGCCAAGGACGGCGTGTTCGCCGCGGTCGATACCGCTGCCGACGACGTGGCTATGCTCGCGTCGACCTCGGGCACCACCGGCCAGCCAAAGGTAGCCATGCACTTCCACCGGGACGTACTGGCCACCGCCGACACCTTTTCCAGGCACATGATCAAGCCGCGCTCGGACGACATCTTCACCGGTACTCCCCCGCTCGGCTTCACCTACGGGCTCGGCGGCCTGCTGCTTTTCCCGCTCCGCGCGGGCGCGTCGACGCTGCTCATCGAGCGCGCCACCCCAGCCGAACTAGCTGACATGATCGCGGCTCACGGCGTGACCGTGCTGTCCACCGCGCCCACCGCCTACCGGGCCATGCTGGCCGCGGGGAAGGCCTCCTCGCTGAAGAACCTGCGGCGCTGCGTCTCGGCAGGCGAGCACCTACCGAAGTCGGTCTGGGAGGAGTTCCACCAGGCCACCGGCATCGCGATCATCGACGGCATCGGCTCGACCGAGATGCTGCACGTATTCATCGCCGCCGCCGATGATGACATCAGGCCCGGCTCGACCGGCAAGGCCGTCCCCGGTTACCGGGCGACGATCCGGGACGAGAACGGCGACGAGGTACCCGACGGCGAGCCTGGATGGCTCGCCGTCCAGGGCCCGACCGGCTGCCGCTACCTGTCCGACGAGCGCCAGCGGAACTACGTGCGGAACGGCTGGAACATTACCGGCGACACCTACGTCCGTGATGCCGACGGCTACTACTGGTTCCAGGCGCGCAGCGACGACATGATCATCTCCGCCGGCTACAACATCGCCGGGCCCGAGGTCGAGGAGGCACTGCTCAGCCACCCGGACGTGCTCGAGGTGGCCGTCATCGGCGCGCCCGACCCGGGCCGCGGCATGATCGTGCAGGCGTTCGTCGTGCTGTGCCAGGGGGTGGAGCCTGACGCGGCGAAGGTCACCGAGCTGCAGGACTTCGCCAAGCAGTCGATAGCGCCTTACAAATACCCGCGAACGGTCGAGTTTGTCACCGAGCTGCCCAAGACCATCAGCGGGAAAACCCAGCGGTACCGGCTTAGGCAAATGGCCGAGGCGAAACTGCAGGCCCGTTCGGGATGATAAAGATCTTGACACGAAAACTGGGTTCCGGTGGGCAACTCGGGGTCCGGCCTGAAAAGGGGAAGGTCGGGACAGACCATCCGCTGGACGGTGCCCGGCGCGGTCAGGGGCTTGCTTGCCGGAGCTGCGCTAGCTGAGTCTCAAGATCGGGAGTGCTCACTTCAGTGACAGCGGCCCGAAGGCGTAGAAAACACCGATCGCGCCCTTGGCGAGCGGCTGGGCGTTCTGGTTCAT
>JBAUAY010001123.1:0-1985 GCA_049676235.1 Streptosporangiaceae bacterium | reverse complement strand
GTGACGCCAAGGCGCGCACGCCCGCCCAGAACGCGACCGTGCGGAACGTGTTCGTGATCGGCCCGGACAAGAAGATCAAGCTGGTCCTGGTGTACCCGATGACGACCGGACGCAACTTCGACGAGGTGCTGCGGGTCGTCGACTCGCTCCAGCTCACCGCCAAGCACAAGGTGGCCACGCCGGTGAACTGGAAGCAGGGCGAGGACGTCATCATCGCCGGCTCGGTCTCCAACGACCAGGCCAAGGAGCTCTTCGGGGAGTGGGAGGAGCCCAAGCCCTACATCCGCATCGTTCCTCAGCCCAGCTGACGGCTAGGGCCGGGTCGGCGCCGAAGCCCGCCACGACCACGTTCGGCCTTGACGTCCCAGTTCGGCCTGCGGTCTCCCCTCAGCAAGAACTATAACGTGTTCTAGTATGGGACGTGGAGGCGGCATGGCGACAGAGCCCGCCGAGGGCGCGGAGTTCGACATCGTGGTGGCGGGCAGCGGGGCGGCCGGGATGACGGCCGCGCTCACCGCCGCGCACTTCGGCCTGAGCGTCCTGGTCATCGAGAAAACCGGGTCCTTCGGCGGGTCGACGGCCCGTTCGGGCGGCGGGATCTGGGCGCCGGGCAACGCGGTCCTGCGTGACGCCGGGGTCGCCGATAGCCCTGAGCAGGCCCGTGCCTACCTGGCGCACGTGGCCGGCGACGGTGTTCCGGCCGAGCTGCGGCAGGCGTTGCTCGAGCACGGCCCGGACATGCTCAGCCTGGTCATGGCGATGACGCCGCTGCGCTTCGCGTGGGTGCCCGGTTACGCCGACTACTACCCCGAGGCGCCCGGCGGGCTCGCCGCCGGGCGCAGCGTCGAGCCGGTACCGCTCGACGGGCGGGTGCTCGGCGGCGAGCTGGCTCACCTCGGCCGGCCCTACCTGCCGTCCCCGGACGGCGTGGCCATCACCCAGGCCGATTACCGCTGGCTGACGCTGGGCCCGCGTCATCCGCGCGCCATGCTGGCCGGCGTCAGGGTCGCGGGACGGGCCGCGCGCACCCGGATGCTCGGGCACCGGATGCTCAGCCTGGGACAGGCGCTGGCGGCGGGGTTGCGGGCCGGGCTGAGCGGGGTGCCGATCTGGCTGAACACCCCGATGACCGGCCTGGAGGTGCAGGACGGCCGGGTGAGCGGGGTTCGCGTCAGCCGCGGCGGCGAGCCGCTGCTGGTCCGGGCGCGGCGCGGGGTGCTGCTCGCCACCGGCGGCTTCGAGCGGAACGAGGAGATGCGCCGCCGGTACCAGCGCGCGCCGGTAGGCACGCAGTGGACGACCGGCGCGGCCGGGAACACCGGCGACGGGATCCTGGCCGGCCTGGCCCTCGGCGCGGCCACCGGGCTGATGGACGACGCCTGGTGGGGGCCGTCGATCCCGCTGCCCGGCGGGCCTTACTTCTGCCTGGCCGAGCGCAGCCTGCCCGGCTGTCTGCTGGTCAACGGCGCCGGCCAGCGGTTCGTCAACGAGTCGGCGCCGTACGTCGACGCCGTGCACGCCATGTACGACGGCAACACCCCGGAGAATCCGCACATCCCCGCCTGGCTGATCTTCGACCAGCGCTACCAGGACCGGTATGTGTTCGCGGGGCGGCCGCCGGGCAGGCCGCTCCCCCGACGCTGGTACGCGGCGGGCGCGGTGTTCCAGGCACCGGACCTGGCCGCGCTCGGCGACGCGATCGGCGTCGACCCCGGAGCGCTGGCGAAGACCGTCGCGCGGTTCAACGAATTCGCCCGGAGCGGCCACGACGAGGAGTTCGGCCGTGGCGCGTCCGCGTATGACCGCTACTACGGCGACCCTCGCCGCCGGCCCAATCCGAACCTGGCGCCGCTGGCCAAGGCGCCGTTCTACGCCGCCGCGATCGTCCCCGGCGACCTGGGCACCAAGGGCGGCCTGCGCACCGACGCGCGGGCGCGGGTCCTGCGCGAGGACGGCTCCGTCATCGACGGCCTGTACGCCGCGGG
>JBAUAY010001122.1:0-2727 GCA_049676235.1 Streptosporangiaceae bacterium | reverse complement strand
GCTCCGGCGGCCCGGCGGGCGGCCTGGGCGGGCCAGGCGGGCTCGGCGGCCTTCCCGGCGGTCTGCCAGACGGTTTCCCCGAGAGCCTGGCCGATGGGCTGGCTAACCTGCCGCCCGGGCTGAACTTCCCGCCCGCGCCTCCGGCGCAGGGCAATATCCCCGCCGCGTTCCGCGGCGGCAACAAGCGCAAGAAGAAGTGATCATGTGCCCTTGGGCGTCATTTCCGGAAATGACGCACTTGGCACACGATCATGGAACTGGGCTCAGCGCGCGTACGGTGTCAATGGTGTCGGCTTCGGCGGCGCTCTTGTCCTCGCGATAGCGCAGCACGCGAGCGAAGCGCAGCGCCAGGCCGCCCGGGTAACGGGGGCTGCGCTGGACGCCGTCGAAGGCGATCTCCACGACCAGTTCGGGGCGGACGTAGACGGTCCAGGAGTCGCGGCGGTCTTCCAGCGCGAGCAGCCGTTGGGTCTGCCAGGTCAGCAGCTCGTCGGTCAGCCCCTTGAACGTCTTGCCGAGCATGACGAAACCGCCCGTCCGCGGATCGCGGGCGCCCAGGTGCAGGTTGGACAGCCAGCCGCGGCGCCGCCCGTGCCCCCACTCCACGGCCAGCACCACCAGGTCGAGCGTGTGCCGCGGCTTGACCTTGATCCATCCGGCGCCGCGGCGTCCGGCTGCGTACGGGGCGGCGAGCGACTTGACCACGACGCCTTCGTGGCCGTGCGCGATCGCGTCGCCGAAAAAGGCCGTCGCCTCATCGGCCGAGTCGGTGACCAGGCGCGGCATGAGCAGGTCGGCCGGGACGGCGCGGGCCAGCGCGGCGTGCCGCTGCCGGTCTTCGCAATCGATCAGGTCGGTGCCCTCCAGGTGGAGGGCGTCGAACAGGAACACCGAAAGCGGGACCGAAGGACCTCCGCCGTCCAGGCTGGCGGTGCGGGCCGCCGTGTCCTGGAACGGCAGCGGCGTGCCGTCCTCGCGCAGCGCGATCAGCTCGCCGTCCAGGACCGCGCTGGACAGCGGGAGCTTGGCCAGCGCCGTCGCCACCTCGGGCAGCCGGGCCGTGATGTCATCGAGCGTCCGGGTGAACAGGCGCACGTTCCCCTCGGACAGGTGCGCCTGGATCCTGATGCCGTCGAGCTTCCATTCCACGGCGCATTCCACGGCGTGTCCCACTGGGGCCGCGCCGCCGATCTTGGCCAGGGCCTCGTCGATGCTCGTGGCGCTGGAGGCGAGCATCGGCCGCACCGGGCGGCCCACCTCCAGGCCGAACGCCGCCAGCGAGCCGCTGCCGCCCGCCAGCGCGGCGGCGGCCACCGCCCCCAGCGAGCCGCGCAGCATCATGGCCCGGCGGACCTCCGCCACCGGCACCGCAGCCGCCCGCGCCACGGCCTCGGTCATGACTCCCTCCAGCGCTCCCTGGCGCAGCTCACCGGAGAGCAGGCCGTACAGGAACCGCTGCTCGTCCTCGGTGGCCTGGCCGAACAACTCGCTGACCAGTGCCTTGCGCGCGGCCGCCGATCCCTTCCCGGAGACCGCCCCGATCGCGGAGAAGCGCGCGTCCACGTCGCTCAGGGTGAGCGTTGGCCTATCCGCGGGCGGGAACCCGTCCCGCAGCGTCGCCCACCCGACGCCGATCTGCCGCTGCGGCAGCTCGCCGGACAGGTAGGCCACGGCGATCGGCACCTCGAGCGGTCCGGCCTGGCGCAGCGCCCCGGCCAGCGTCTCGATCTTGGCGAGCCGGGCGCCGGTGGTGGCCACGACCCGCGACACCTCAGCGATCTCAGTAAGCAGCACGCGACCATTCTCCCGCGCCCTCTCGCCCTGGCGCCCTGGCGCCCTGGCGGGCTCAGCTATGCCGGCCTCCACGGCGCGGGCGGATTCCGCGCCGGCCGAGACCCCTTGACCCGCGACGGCCGTTGCTATCCGGCGCCCATAGCCAGTAGCCAACCGGGAACAGCCGGACGTGCAGGTGATCATCGACAAGTCCCCACAGCCCGCGGCGCGCGAAGATCGCGATGACCATCGCGACCAGCCCCAAGATGATCAGGTACCAGGCGTTGTAGGACTGCAGCGTCTGCTGCAGGATGATGTACACGATGGTGCCGAGGATCGGCCCCTCGATCGTGCCGAGCCCGCCGATGATCACCGCGAACGCCATCTCGGCCGTGAACTGCACGCTGAACACCGCGCTCGGCTGCACGATGAGCTGGCTGTCGGCCAGCAGCGCGCCGGCCGCGCCGCACCCGGCCCCGGCCACCACGAAGACCAGCATCCGGGCCAGGCCCACTCGCGCGCCCGAGCTGCGGGCGGCCACCTCGTCGTCGCGGACGGCGGTGAGTACCAGCCCCAGCCTGCCGCGCAGCAGCAGGTACACGGTGACTAGCGCCAGGACCGTGACGGCCAGCCCGATCCAGTACGTGTACGCCTCCAGCACCGCCGAACTGAGGCTGGGCGTGTGCGGCAGCGACATGCCGGTCCCGCCGCCGATCGAGGGGAACTTCTCGATGATCAGCAGGATGGTCGTGGCCAGTACCCACGTCGCGATGGCGAAGTACCCGCTGCGCAGCCGGGAGACCAGCCACCACATCGGCAGGGCGGCCACGCCGCAGCCGATGGCCGCGATCGGGAGCGCGGTGAACATCGAGAGGTTGTGGATGTTCAGGATCAGCACGAAGTACGCACCGAGCCCCACGAACGCCTGCTGTCCCACCGATACCAGGCCCGCGT
>JBAUAY010001121.1:0-6298 GCA_049676235.1 Streptosporangiaceae bacterium | reverse complement strand
CAGCCGCGCAACAACACCGCAGCGGGTGAGCGGATAACTCCGGCGCCGGCCTCCGGAGTCCTGACACAGCCACGAACCCGCCGTCAGTCATGATCGTCGGCTCACCACAAAAGCGCGGAAGTCGAGTCATGGAGGGTGATTCTCAGTCGTCCGGGCCCGCCGCCCAGTAGCCGGGGCGAGGTCACTACGCGTACCCAAGGTGTCGGGGTGCCTTCAAAGCGCGCCCCGTCTGGTGATAACCGCCGTTCGTGGGTGTCGGATGGACAGACTCGCACTCGAATGGCTGATATGGTCGCAGCGCGCGACAGTTGCACCTGAAGCTCCTTGAGCGAAGATTCGGCAGGCGCTAGCAGCGGTGAGGCCAGCCAGGGCGCGACGGCCGGCCTCGCCTTGTCACAGCCAGATACCATGGCAGTAGTCGGTCGTGGTCAACTCGTCGTTCCCGGCGGAGGTGGCCATGGTCTTCGGATCCGCGATAAGCCCTCGGGCCGACGGAGCAGCCAGCCGGCGGCGCCGGGGCCACCGGGTCGGGGTCTCGACTGGTTTGTCCCTATGATCTCGCCCGGATCGTTCTGGTGGCCGAACCGCCCGGCCCTGGTTCCGAAGCCATGGGCCGCCGGGCTGCTGGCCGGTCTAGGGGTGGTGCTCTTTTCTGCTTCGGCGCTGTCGGTCAAGCAGGGAGCGACCAGCTGGGATGCGCGCCTGTTCCGGATTCTCAACCAGGTGCCGTCGGCTGCCGCCTGGGTGCTGACGCCGTTGTCGCATTTGTTCGGGCCGGCGGCCATCATCGCCGTCGTCCTGGTCACCGTCGTCTACGTCGTGGCCAGAAACCGGAGCGTCATGCCGGTAGCCGCCACGGCCGTAGCGGCCGGCGCCGCATGGGTGCTGGCGAACGTGGCGAAGGTCATCGCAGACCGCCCCCGGCCCTACGAGGTGATGGCCGGTGCGGTGCTGCGTCAGCAGCCTGCGCACGGCGCGAGTTTTCCCTCCAGTCACACCGCTGTCGCCCTGGCGGTAGTCATCGCGCTCGTGCCGTTCCTGGCCCGGCCGCTGGCCGCAGCGGGGATCGCCTACGCCGGCCTGGTGGGCTGGTCCCGGGTCTACCTAGGGGTGCACTATCCCCTGGACGTCCTGGCCGGAGCTGGTATCGGGATGGCAGTGGGAGGCGTGATCTTGTTGGCCCTCCAGGCGCTGCTCTGCCGCGCAGGCCGGGCCGCGAACGGCCACGACGCCCTGGCGGATGCCCGGACCCCCAAGGCCGGCCCCGGGCCCAACGGTGAGCCATGAGACCAGCGGACCCGCGCCTGGTAGGTCCAGTCTTCCCCAGCCTGACGACCGGTCGCCAGGCCCCTGAATCCAGCCTTCGCAGGAAGCGGAAACCAGGTCCCAGCTGACTTGGCAGCCCGGCACATCACTCATGCGCATGGTGGTGGCCTGGCGTCCGGCGCGATCAGGAGGCCTAGCCGGACGTGGCGGGTATGAACCTGGCGGAGCACTGGAAGCCGTAGTAGCTGGCCAGCGCACGGTTGTGCTGGCCCGCGGCTGAGTCTGATCGTCTGCCCTGGCCTTTCCCGGTGGGGCACGTCCTGCTGAACTAAGACCATCTGCAGGCTCACCGTCCACGCCGATGAACCCGGTCACCACCGTGATGACCACGAAGAACTTGCAGAACACCAGCAGCACCGGGAACAAGGCCACCACCTGGAAATCAGCATTGGTCGCCTCGCCGGAGGCCCGGCTGGCGGGCTGCGGTCGCCGCGTTACGGTGGAGCATCATTGGCTGGCGGAGAGCCATGCGCTGCGAGGTGGAACTGGATACGGGCGGCGGGGATGCGTTCCTGCTCGCGGGCCAGCAGAGCCAGCGCGCGGGCATCGGCCGCGGTGGGGCGGTTCAGGTCCAGGGCGCGTGGCCACAGCCGGGCATAGCGGACGGCCGTGACTTCGGCCGCATACACCAGCGCCTGACCGACCAGGTACAGCAGGGCGAACATGCCCGCCACGGTGGCGAAGCTGCCGTAGACGGGCCCGGCCTTGGCCACCAGCCTGGCCAGCAACGGCGTCCCGGCGTTGAGCACGACCGTCACCGCTGCCGCGCCCAAGATGGCTCCCGGCCACAGCGCCCGGACCGGCGCGGGCCGCGCCAGCAGCAACTTGGCGCCAAGCAGCAGCACCGCGAAGACAACCAGCGCCGACCCGAGCACCGCGGCCACCCGCTGCACGGCGGGCTGGCCGGGCAGCGCGGTGGCCACCACGGTGAGCGCACCGGTGGCCAGCGCCCCGAGCAGCAGCATCGCCAGTACCGCGAACACCCGGACATACCGTGAGAGGAAACCGGCCCGGAAGCGGTACCGGACCGCTGCGACATGGTTCAGCGTCTGGTAGGCGGAGAACACGACGCCAGTTCCGGAGAACAGCAAGCCGATCAGGCCGACCACCAGCGGGATTGTCGAGGTCGGCAAGGTGGCCAGCGAGTGCTCGACTGTGGGTCGCAGCGCCTGTGGCACGATCGCGGCGATCAGCCGCTGACGCAGGTCCGGATGATCGGCCAGCACCCGGGACAGGACCGCCACCCCGAGCAGCAGCAGCGGGAAGATGCTCAGGAATCCGTAGTAGGTGATGAGCGCCGCCTGCCGCCCGCCCGCATCGTCGCCGTACTTCTTCACCACCGCGTAGGGAAACCCCAGCACGCCATGCTCGCGCTGCAGGCGGTCCGCCCACGCGATGATCCGGTTCACTAGGCCACTCAAGCCTTCCAAGCTCATGAGCCCAGCCTGCCCGGAACCGCCCTGGCACGTCACCATTCCCCGGTATGGGCAGCTGGCCGGGCCGACGAAAGTAAGGAGGAACGGACATGCTCATCATGACCACCCGCGGGATCGAGGGGCGCCCCGTGACCGAATACCTTGGCATCGTCACCGCCCAGGGTGTGCTCGGCGTAAACGCATTCAAGGATGTGAGCGCCGGCGTGCGCACCGGGATAAGAGAATTCATGCCGTAACCGCGAAAGCAGCCAGTCATGCCGCCGCAACCCCAGCCCGCTCCGCCCGTGGGACAAGTCGACCACGACATTCACCGCCTCCAAGACGCTGAAGCGACGAAACCGGCGCGTCCGGGCGCCGTTGCCGCATGTCCAGACGCCGGCGCGCGCCGTCAGGCGTACGCCGTGCCACGATGAGGCCGTTCGGCACCGCATCAGGCGGCGCACCGGGCCTCAGCCCTGCCGGCTGCCCCTACTGCTGCGTCAGCGGGGCCCCACCCCTGACGGCGTGGCAGAAGGCGATCTCCCAGATTCCTCCCGACACGGAAATGCCCGTGCCTAGCGGCGCGACGATCACGGTCTCCGTCGAGTTTTAGCCAGACGACTGAGCTGTTAGAGGGAGAGCGCGAAGGGCGCGATTGCGGGATTGTCCTGAGTATTGTTGCTGGCGTTTACTGCGGCCAGAATGGTCGGGTTGGGGCAAAGGCCTTTCTACCGCACCTGTGGCATCTGCCAATGGATGGCCGGTACATCAGGCTAGGCGCGCACAGGAGGAGCCTGATGGCTGCAGTGACCAGCGAGGGCGCTCCCGGAGCACACCATCAGCTGGCGGAGCGGCTGCGTGCGGCGGTGCTGGGACCGCGGGGCGGCGGCACCACCAGGCGGCGAGCATCTGATGCATTCCGGCTGGGGCTCGCGGTCGTCGTGGTGGCGGTGTCCATCCCAGTCATGAGGGCCAACTCGGCGGTCGAGCTGAGCATCGTGCACGCCGTGTATCCGCCGCCCGCGGCGATCAGCTGGCTGGTCACCACGGTCTTCTGGATCGGCTCGGCCGGGGTCAGCGTGCTGCTGGTCATTGTCGGGCTGCTCGTGCCGCGGCTGACTGCGGTCCGGTGGATCGCGGTGGCCGCCGTGCTGACCTGGGGTGTGTGCATCTTGCTCGGCGCTGTTCTGGGGCCGGCGGCCGGGCGGCCGCCGCTCAGTGACCTTTCCGGGGTAAACACCGGCTACCCAGTCACGCAGATCGCGGTCGCGGTCGCCGTGGCGGCCACCGCGCTTCCCTACCTGAGCCGCCCGGTGCACCGGCTGGTGTGGTTCGGCGTCGCCGTCGCCGTGCTGACCGCGGTCTCCGGCGGGTATGCGCTACCGGTGAACGCCGTCTCCAGCATGGCGCTGGGCTGGGGCGTCGCCGCGGCCCTGCACTTGGCCGTGGGCTCACCACTGGGCCTGCCGTCAGCGGCCGAGGTTACCGAGTGGATCGCGGACCTGCACGTCGCGGTCGCGGACATCATCCGGGCTCCCAGTCAGGAGTGGGGAGTCGAGCAGTTCACTGGCCGGGACCCAGCAGGCAAGGCGATCGAGCTGTCCGTCTACGGCCGGGACGCCTCCGACGCCCGGGTGCTGGCTAAACTGTGGCGTTTTGCCATCTACCGGGATTCGGGACCCACTCTCATCATGGACCGCCTGCAGCAGGTCGAGCACGAGGCCTACCTCACGTTGATGGCCGAGCGGGCCGGCATCCTCGTGCCTGACGTGCTCGCCGGCGGCCGGTTCGGGCCCAGCAACGACGCGGCGCTAGTCACCAGGGTGCCCGCCGGCCATACCCTGGCACAAGCCGACACCGCCTGCCTCACCGAAGGCGCGCTAGAGGAGACCTTGCTGGCCGTGCTGCGGCTGCGCGAGGCCGGTATCGCCCACGGGGCGCTCGGCGGTGACACCATCATCGTGTCCGATCAGGGCATCTGCATCCGGAACTTCCGCCGCGCGTCCGCCTCGGCCCCGGCCAGCCGCCTCGACACTGACGTGGCGGCAGCGCTGGCCGCGATGGCCGTCCGCGCGGGCGCTGAGCGTACCGCCGCGGTGGCAGCCCGGGTGCTCGAGGCCGGCACCGCCTGCGGCGCCCTGGTGCACCTCCAGCGCTCGGCGCTGGACCCGGGCACCGTGGCCGCACTCAAGGATCATAAGGACCTGCTGCCCCGGCTGCGGCAAGCCGTGGCTAGCGGGACCGGCATCGACGTGCCGAAGCTGGCCGAGGTCAAACGTGTCAGCTGGGCCAACCTGCTGTTCGCCGTCGGCTCGCTGATCGGGATCTGGGCGATCATCGGGGTGCTGTCCGGCGCCGGCGACTCCCTGGCCGCCATCAAGGGCGCCAGCTGGGGATGGGTGGCGCTGACGTTCCTATTCGCCCAGCTCCCGGTGGTGGCCGAAGGCTGGGCGCTGCTCGGCGCCGCCACCAGCCAGCTCCCGTTCGGCCGCTGCGTCGCGCTGGAAACGTCCAACACCTTCACCGCGCTGGTCGGCGGCGACGTCGCCGTTTTTGCCGTCCGGGTCAGGTTCTTCCAGCGGCAGGGGTATGACGCCGCGGCCGCGGTCAGCGCCGGCGCCATCGCGACCACGGCCAGCTGGACCGTCAAAAGCCTGCTATTTCTTATCGCCTTGCCCTTCGCCGCTGGGTCCTTCCAGGTTCCGTCGAGTTCTGGCGGCCACCAGGCCGCGGTCTGGGTCATCCTCGCGGTCATCCTCGTGGCGGGGATCGCCGCCGCGCTGATCGCCCTGGTGCCCAGGTTCCGGCGGCTGGTCAGCAGGCGCATCCGCCCGCACTTGCTGAACATCTGGGCCAACGTCAAGACCATCGCCACCGAGCCGCGCAAGCTCGTTTACGTGCTGGCCGGCTCGACCCTGGCCCAGCTGCTGGTCATCCTGGCTCTCGGCGCGTCGCTGCACGCGGTCGGGCAGCACGCCAGCATCGCGACGCTGATCACCGTCAACACGTTTGCAGGCATCATCGGCGGCGCCGTCCCCATCCCCGGCGGCCTCGGCGTCGTGGAGGCCGGCCTAATCGCCGGGCTGGCCGCCGCGGGCATCCCCCAGGATCAGGCCGTCGCGGCCGTGCTCATCCAGCGGTTCTTCACCTCCTACCTGCCCCCGGTGTGGGGATGGGCGACCCTGGCCTGGATGCGCCGACGCGAATTCGTATGAGCAGGCTCCCTCACGAGCCACACCGCTTTCTCCGCACCAGCGGGACAAGACGGCCCAACGACTGGCATCTGGCACCCTCAGCAACCGATCGGCGCACAAATACCGCTTATCCGAAGTCGACGCCTTCGATGTCTGCTGCGGGGGTGATGTCGGGGAGGCGGAGCATGCGGAATGAGTTGCCCAGGCCGATTAGGGAGGCGATGGCGGGAACGAGTAGCGCTATCTGCAGGGAGCGGTTCCGGGCGTGGGTGTTGATGGCGAGGACCTCAGCCTCGACGGCGGGGGGCTCGCCGGCGATCTGCTGCTGAAGCTGTGTGTTGCTGATGATCTCGGCGTCGTGCT
>JBAUAY010001120.1:0-3765 GCA_049676235.1 Streptosporangiaceae bacterium | reverse complement strand
AGGAGTCGAAGCCCAGGCCGGCCACGTCCAGCGCCCGGAGCCACAGGTTCCTGCGGCCGGAGTGGCGGTCGGCCCCGGCCAGGGACCAGCGGGTGGCCTGCACGCCCAGGTAGGCGAGCGGCTCGGGCGGGAAGGGGAGCGGCTTGCGGCGCACCATCTCCAGCTGCGTCAGCTCGGTCGGCTCGCCGCTCAGCAGGTCGAGCATCACCCGGGCGCCGAACCTGGTCGCCGCCACGCCGAGCCCGGTATAGCCGAGGGCATAGGCGACCCGGCCGCGGTGCGCGGTGCCAAAGAACGCGCAGAACCGGGTACAGGTGTCGATCGCGCCGCCCCAGCGATGGCTGAATCCGATGCCCTCCAGCTGCGGGAACGTGCTGAAGAAGTGATCGGCCAGCCGGAGGAACGTGGCGGGCCGCTGGTCGTAGGCCGCGCGGACGGCGTGGCCGAAATGGTAGACGGCGTCGTAGCCGCCCCACAGGATCCGGTTGTCGGCGGTCAGCCGGTAGTAGTGGAACTGGTTGCCCGCGTCGCCGACGCCCTGCCGGTTCGGCCAGCCGATCGCGTCGAGTTGCGCCGGGCTGAGCGGCTCGGTCACCAGCACGTAGTCATACACCGGCACGATGTACGGCCGCAGCCGCCTGACCAGCGAAGGGAACGCGTTGGTGGCGAGCACCACGCGGCTGGCCCGCAACACGCCCCGCCGGGTGCGCACGGTGACGCCGTCGGCGTCGCTGGCTAGGCCGGTGGCCGGCGTGCGCTCAGCGATCCGGACGCCGAGCCGCTCGCAGGCGTCGGCTAGGCCCCAGGCGAGCCGGGCCGGATGCACGCCGGCCGAGCCTTCCTTGTCCCAGGTGCCCGCCAGATAGGTGGGGGAGTTCACCTCGGCCCGCACCGCCGCGGCGTCCAGGAACGTGATCCCGTCGGCCTGGGCGGCCGCCTGCAGCGCCGCGACCTGGTAGTCCTCGGTAGCGACCGTGATCGCGCCGGACCGCTCGAAGTGGCAGTCGATCCCGTACTTGCCGAGCGTCGCCTCGATCGCGTTCAGGTTCTCCGCGCCGAGCCGCTGCAGCGTCCCGAACTCGGCCGGGAACCGCTCCCGCCCGTTGGCCGCGCCGTGGGTCAGGCTGGCCTCGCAGAAGCCGCCGTTGCGCCCGCTGGCCGCCCAGCCGACGCGGTGGCCCTCGATGAGCACCACAGACCGGCCGGGATTGGCCTCCTTGGCCAGCAGGGCGGCCCACAGCCCGCTGAAGCCGCCTCCGATCACCGCCAGATCGCAGGCCAGGTCGCCGCGCAGCGGCTCGCGGGCCGTCGGCGCGTCCGGCCGGTCCAGCCAGAACGGCGTCGGCTCCGCGGCCATGACCAGCCGGGTCAGCTCCTCGCCCCGCGCGCCAGCCAGTTCCGGCGTGGCCATCCGCTCGTCAGACCGCTGCGAAGGCGTCCTCGAGAGTGGACAGCCCCTCGTCGAGCAGGTCCTCGCCGATTACCAGCGGCGGCAGGAAGCGGATCACGTTGCCGAACGTCCCGCAGGTCAGCGTCACGAGCCCGGCCTGGTGGCAGGCGCGGGCGACGGCCGCGGTGGTGGCCGGGTCGGGATCGAGCGTTCCCGGCCTGGTCAGCTCGATGGCCAGCATCGCGCCGCGCCCGCGCACCTCGGCGATGACCGGGTACTTTTCGGCCAGCCCGTGCAGCCGTGGCAGCATGATGTCGCCGATCCTCCGCGCCCGTCCGGCGAGGTCCTCCGCCGCCATGGTCTCGATCGCACCGAGCGCCGCCGCGCAGGCCACCGGACTGCCGCCGTAGGTCCCGCCCAGGCCGCCCGCGTGCACCGAGTCCATGATCTCGGTGCGCCCGGTCACCGCGGCCAGCGGCAGGCCGCCGGCGATGCCCTTGGCCGTGGTGACCAGGTCGGGCACCACGTCCTCGTGCTCGCAGGCGAACCAGTCGCCGGTGCGGCAGAACCCGGTCTGGATCTCATCGGCGATGAACACGATCCCGTGCTCGCGGCAGAACTCGGCCAGTCCGGGCAGGAAACCGTCGGGCGGCACCACGAACCCGCCCTCGCCCTGGATCGGCTCGATGATCACGGCGGCCACGTTGTCCTCGCCCACCTGAGTGTGGATCAGGGTCTTGACCACGTCCAGCGCGTTCGCCTGGCACGCCTCACGGCCACCCGGCCAGCGCAGCGGGTAGGCCATCGGCATCCGGTAGATCTCGCCGGCGAACGGCCCGAACTTGTCCTTATACGGCATGTTCTTCGCGGTAAGCGCCATGGTGAGGTTGGTGCGCCCGTGGTAGGCGTGGTCGAACGCCACGACGGCCTGCCGCCCGGTGGCGTGCCTGGCGATCTTCACCGCGTTCTCCACCGCCTCCGCGCCGGAGTTGAACAGCGCGGAACGCTTATCGTAGGTTCCCGGCGTCCGCCTGCCGAGTTCCTCGCAGACCTCGACGTAGCCTTCGTACGGGGTCACCATGAAGCAGGTGTGGGTGAACCTGGCCACCTGCTCGGTCACCCGCGCCGCTACCCGGGGGGCCGCGTTGCCGACGGAGACCACGGCGATCCCGGCCCCGAAGTCGATCAGGGAGTTGCCGTCGGCATCGACGATCACGCCGCCGCCCGCGTCGGTGACGAACACCGGCAGTACGGTGCTGACCCCGCGGGCCACCGCGCGCTCGCGCCGGGCCTGGAGCTCACGTGAGACAGGGCCTGGGATCTCGGTGACAAGGTGCCTGCGCTGCGGGGGGCGGGCGTCGCCCGGAACATGATCGGTCATGATCTGACCATAAATCATTAGACCGAACGGGTGTAGTAGAGGCAGCTGTCCGCACGATGTCGGGGAGCGGGAGGCAGGTGGGGTCTATGGTGGTGAGCCGGATACGGGAGAGGACTGATTTCGGACATGCCGGACCATAAGGAGCCAAGCCCGAGAGGGCTGTTCGGCGGGGTTTTCGCCCGGGGCGGCGTCGAGGCCGGCGACACCGCGTGGCTGCAGGCGATGCTGGACGCCGAGGCTGGGCTGGCCCGGGCGCTCGAGCGGGCCGGGCTGACCCCGGCGGGCTCGGGCGCGGCGGTCACCGCGACGGCTGAGGCTGGCAACTTTGACCCGGACGAGCTCGGCCAACTCGCCGCGCTGACCGGAAACCCGGTGCCAGGGCTGGCCCGCGCCTTGGCCCGCCGGGTGCCCCAGACGGCGGTCAGCGCCGTCCATCGCGGGGCCACGAGCCAGGACATCATCGATACGGCCGCGATGCTGCTGGCCAAGCGAGCCATCGACGTCATGCTGACCGACCTGGCCCGGGCGGCCGAGGCCGCGGCCGGGCTGGCCGAAGCGCACCGGGCCTCGATCATGATCGGCCGCACGCTGCTCCAGCAGGCCGTCCCCGTCACCTTCGGCCTGGTCGCGGCGGGCTGGCTGACCAGCGTGGACGAGGCTCGCGAAGGGCTGGCGGCGGTGCGCTCGCGGCGGCTGGCGGTGCAGTTCGGCGGGGCGGCGGGCACGCTCGCCTCGCTGGGCGATAACGGTCAGCGGGTCGCGGCGCTACTGGCCGAGGAACTCGGGCTGGCGCTGCCCGTGATGCCCTGGCACACGGACCGGTTGCGGATCATCGACCTGGGCGTCGCGCTGGCCCGGGTCGCGGCGGCGCTCGGCAAGATCGCACGGGACGTCACCCTGCTGGCCCAGTCGGAGATCGGCGAGCTCAGCGAGGGCGCCGGTGCCGATCAGCGCGGTGCCGATCAGCGCGGTTCCGATCAGCGCGGTGCTGATC
>JBAUAY010001119.1:0-2175 GCA_049676235.1 Streptosporangiaceae bacterium | reverse complement strand
GCTGGCCCGCGTGTACCTGGGAAAGGCGAAGACCCCCCTGCCTCGTAGGTCGGAGGGTCTTCGCGTGGTCGCCAGCTAGGCCGCTGTGCCCCAGATGCTGTTCGACCCATCCACTTACGCGGTCACGAGCGGCTCGACAGCGTAGCCACCGTCTTCTCCCGGACCAGAGGATCGCACATCCTGGACCGGTAAACGCGTCAGCAGCCCCAGGCGACGCAGAACCGGCGCCCGCTGACTCCGGCAGAAGATCCACACAGGCAGAGATACCCCCCAGCTGCCAGCTCCCCGAAGGCAACGTACAGGCGGCGGCCGACCAGTTCATCCGGCTGCGCCATGGCAAGATCGTCACCGGTGCTACCGGCGCGCAGATCAAGGCGCTGGAAGAAAAGATCAAGACAGCGATGTGGCCCTAGCCGATGCCGGTCGCCCTTAAGCCGGGGCGGCTGGTTTCGCCGCGGCTGCGCGGGCCTGTTTGCGGCTGGCCATGAGGTATTTCACGCCTTCCATGGTGAGGAAGGCGGTGACGACGGCGATGAGGATGGGTGCGGTCTGCAGCGCTCCTACCTGGGTCAGGAACGCGGCCATCAGCACCATGGAGAACGGCGCGGGCGCCAGCGCCCCGGGGACCGCGGCGAGCAGGCAGGTGAACGCCAGTCCCAGTGGCACGCCGGGGATGACCTGGTGGACGATGACCCCGGCCGTTCCGCCGATGAACAGCGACGGGAAGATGGGGCCGCCCACGAATCCGCTCTCCTGGCTGACGGCGAAGGTGAGCAGCTTGGCGATGAGCGTGGCGACGAGCAGGCCCAGGCCCAGGGTCCCGGCCTCGCTAAGCACGGTGTTGAGCTGATCGCTGCCCGAGAACATCGTCAGCGGCAGGGCCACGCCGGCAACCCCGAACACCACCCCGCCCAGCACCGGTTTCGCGAGGCCCGGGACCTTCAGCCGGGCCGAACAGGCGCGACGCCGCCATCGTGAACCCGGCCAGCAGCGTCACCACCACGGCCGCGAACAGGCCCAGGGGGACCCCTGCGAGGAGCTGCCAGTCCTTGAACGTGTAGTGCGGCACCTTGTAGTCGTCCAGGAACACGGCACCGGCGATGGCGAAGTAGATGCCGAACGAGACGCTCGAGGCCACGACCTCCGCGGCCAGGGTCTTGGTGAGCCGCTGCCCGCCTGGGCGGGCGACCTCCAGGATCAGCAGCACCACGATCACCGTGCTGGAGAACAGCCCGCCGTAGGCGCCGGCGAAGCCGGCCAGAGTGTTCACCTGGGAATCCTCGTCGCTGAGTCCTCATCGCCTGGCGATCCAGCTGCCCGCCCCGCCGCCCATGGTTCCCAGCGCCTTCTCCGGCCCGAGGCTGGCGCCACCGATCAGCGACACCGCCGAGACGACCGCGACCCCCGCCACCAGTCCCGGGTCGACGTGCTCGGTCTTCAGGTCCTCGAACAGGCCGGGAACCTGCTCGGGTAGGCGGGTCAGGCGGCGCAGCAGCCCGACCGCGGCACCGGCCGCCGCGGCGACCGCGACCCACCACCAGTGCCCGCCGAACCAGCCCGGGTGGGAATCGGTGTACCACTTGCCCCCGAACTTGATCACTCCGATGAACACCAGGCGGCGAACGCGCCGAACACCCCCAGGACGACCGCGTAACCCATCAGCATCCAGAACTCGCTTCTGGGTGACCGGCGGCGCCGCGGCCGGCCCGGACGCGGCGCTCACCACGCGAACCTCAGCGACGCCGAACTCGCACCCCGCCACCGCCGCCAGCAGCAGACCGGACCGCCTCGATCAGCTACCCGGCACGTCTGGAGAGTCCCGGCCCGGCATGTCGCCTCCATCCTCCGCAGGTTTCCAGGGTAAGCACGATCGGGCCACCGCCTTCCTCCGCGACAAAGCACAAAGTCAGGCCAGGACCTAGGCCCCGCGGGACTGTCAGCCGTTCTGTTCGGGCGCGGCCTCCAGCTCCGGTTCTGTGCCTGTGCCCGGTATCGGTATAAGCGCTTGCATGAATTTGTCGCCGCCTGCCTGTTCGATCGCGACCCGGGCTCAGATAAGCCGCCTGCTCGTGAACTACTCGTCTCCCGATGCGCTTGGGGCTAGTGCGGGGAAGATGTGCAGGCAGATTTCCCTCAGGAACTGGATAACGAGTTCAGGGGGGAACTCTGGGCTGG
>JBAUAY010001118.1:0-14237 GCA_049676235.1 Streptosporangiaceae bacterium | reverse complement strand
TGCTCGTCGTCGGCGGCCAGGCCCGCCAGCGTGCTGAGCACCCAGGCCCGCAGCAGGTCGGCGGATCCCAGCATCATCGCGACGGGTGCGACCTCGCTGAACGCTACCGCCCGCGGGGGAGAGTCCGCGGCGAGCGCGACCGCCTGGGCGGCGATAGCCTGCCGGTGGGTGAGGCGGAACCCCGTGGTGCCCTTGGCCGCGTCGCCGAACGCGAAATGGATGTCGCCGTCTAGGCCGGCCACGCTGGCCTCTGCGGAGTCGAATGTGTCCCGGATCCCCAGCGGCAGCCAGGCCCAGGCGCTGGATACGTCACGGGGCAGGAATACAGGATCAGAGGAAGCGGCCTTCCCCGCGACGTGGCTGATCGCATGCTCGAGCCGGGTGATGTTGTCGAAGGTGGCCACCGCGTCGTCCGCCCAGCACACCACGCCCACGTGGTACTGGCGCAGCCGGTAGCCCAAGGTGGCCTCTGTCGCGCTCACATTGATCCGCTCGCCAGAAAGCAGGTCACGGATCCGGGCGGCTCGCGCGGCGCTGCGGTTCCGCAGCCAGTTTTCCCGTTCGCGCGTATAAGCCGCGACGATCTCTTCGGAGGTCTGGTCGACGTACCCGGAGACGATCTTGGACATGCTCAGCGTGGCGGCGGTGATCATCTGGGCGTCATCTGTCTGCTGAGCCAGTTCCTTGAGCACCCAGTCGGAGAAGCACGCGTGCCCGAGCCGGTAGGCGCGCAGCAGCGCAGTCAGCGGCGTGCCGCGCTGCGCCCGCCGGCGCGCGTATTCCAAGGCCGCGGCCGGGGCTTGCACGGCGCTCAGGTCGATCTGGTGCTGCATGACCTGCAGGCAAGTGCCGACGTTGCTGTGGACGCTCGAGGCGAGCAAGGCGAGCACCGGCTTGTCGTCGCGTAGCTCCGGGATCTCCCGCAGGATCACCTCATAGACATCCTCGGACACCGCGGCGGCCCGGCGGCTCACCGCCGCCGCGACGCCGGCCAGCAGCTCGACGACCGCGGGACTGTCCATATCCACCTGCGGATTCTTGCACATTCCGGCGAGCATGCCGAGAGACACCTGATAGCACGGCTCTACCGTTCGGCAACGGCCGTCATCGTACGATAGGCGCGGATCACGCCGGTCCCGGGGATGAGGAGGCAGCGATGGCGCAAGACATCGATCGCGAGGGAGTTCGCCGCCTGATGGAGCGGGGTGCCCAGATCGTCGACGTGCTGCCGGCCAGGGAATACGGCGAAGACCACCTGCCCGGAGCGATCAACCTCCCGCTGCGCAGGATCGAGGCCGAGGCTGCTCGGCTGCTCGATCCCAGCCGGCCTGTCGTGGTGTACTGCGCAGACTCTGGTTGAGACCTTAGCCCGCGAGCCGCGTGCCGGCTCGAGACCCTCGGATTCACCGAGGTGTACGACTACCGGACCGGAAAGCAAGACTGGATGGGAGCAGGCCTGCTTACCGAGGGTACGAACACGCAGCATCCGCGCCTTGCCGATGTGGTGAGGCGGGATGTGCCGGTGTGCTCGGCTGGCGAGCGGCTCGGTGAGGTGCGAGACCGGGCTGTTGCCGCCGGATGGGATGCCTGCGTGGTCGTGAGCCGGACGCGGGTGGTACTGGGGCTGCTGCGGGCTGGAGAGCTCCGGGGGGATCCGGATCTGCTCGTCGAGCGGGTCATGCGTCCCGGGCCGAGCACGTACCGGCCGTTCGTGAGCGTCGCGGAGATGCGTCGCATCATGATCGACCGCAACCTGGAAAGCTCGCCGGTCACGACCTCGGACGGCAGGCTCGTCGGCCTGGTCCGCAAGCAGGATGTCGGTATCCGCTAGTTGCAGGTCCGTGCCGACTTCACGGCGGAACGCAAATCACCGGAATCAGGTGACAGCCGGTCACCGTGACGGCAGCTAACTTCGGGCCCACCAATCCTGCGACCAGAAGGTGCCGCTCCCATGACCAGTGCCCCGGTGCGCGACCCGCTCGCCGACCATCTCCTCACCCCGCAGAACGCGGCGCTCCTGCTCATCGACTATCAGCCCTCACAGCTGGCGGGGGTCCACTCGATGGATCGCGACCTCCTGGTCAAGAACGCCGTCTCGACGGTCAAGACCATCAAAACCTTCGCGGTCCCGGTCGTGCACTCGACCATCAACGTCGCCTCCGGCCGGGGACAGCCCACCCTCCCCGAACTCGCCGGCCTGCTGGCCGACGACAAGCCGCTCGACCGGACCACGACCAACTCCTGGGAGGACATCGAATTCGTCCAGGCCGTCCACGCCACCGGCCGCAGGAAGCTCATCATCTGCGCCCTGTGGACCGAAATCTGCATGGCCTTCACCGCCCTCGACGCGCTGCGGGAAGGGTATGAGGTCTACCCCGTCGTCGACGCGATCGGCGGCACCTCGCCCGAGGCCCACCGCGCCGGCCTGGACCGCGTGATGCAAGCCGGCGGGCAGCCGATCAGCTGGGTCTCGCTCGCGGTCGAGCTGCAGCGCGACTGGGCCCGCCAGGACACCGTCCAGGCCATCATCGAGATCGTCCTCACCGACCGCCTACTGAAAGAGCAATAGCGTCTCCTCCCGGCCCCGGCTCACGAGGCAGTAACTACAGAGCGAATCGAGGCGATCGTCGTGAACGGCGGGTAACTGACCCAGGCGATCATCCAACGGAGGTACAAAATGCGAGCAGCTGTAATTCACCGAGCTGGCGCCACGCCAGCCCTTGACCAGTTCGCCGATCCGCAGCCCGGCCAGGGCCTGTCGGTGGGCACCCTGGTCGCGGCGGCCTTGAATCCGCTCGATGTCCTCATCGTGAACGACCAACTCCCGTTTCGCCGGCTCCAGCCCCCCTGCATCGCCGGCTACGAGGCGGTCGTGCAGCTCGGCGACGGCACGCGCTGCTACCTGGCCGGGCCGCCCGCGCCGTACGGCACGCTGGCCGAGCTGGTGCCGGTCCCGGATTCGGCCGGCTTCCCGGTTCCGGACGGCGTTGACCCCGGCCTCGCCGCCGCCCTCGGGGTGACCGGGATCGTCGGATGGGTGGCGCTCGACTACCGCGGTCATCTCCAAACCGGTGAGACGGTGCTGATCCTGGGGGCGGGCGGCTCGGCGGGCCAGCTGGCGGTGCAATCGGCTCGGATCCTGGGCGCCGGCCGGGTCGTCGGGGCCGCCCGCGGCAAGGCCCTCGAACAGGCCGCTGACCGCGGGGCCGACGCGCTCGTCGACCTCGCAGATGACCAGGCCATCGACGCCGGCCTGGCCGCCGCCGCGCCCGGCGGCTACGACGTGATCGTTGACTTCCTGTGGGGCGGGTCCGCCCCCCATGCGATGAACCACGCTAACGTAGGCGCCCGGTACATCCAGGTCGGGAGCTCCGCGGGGCCCACGTCCACGATCACCGCGGCCACCATCCGCAACAAGCTGCTTACGCTCGTGGGTCAGGGCACGGTCGGCACGCCTGCCGAGGTGCGCCGTTCCGCCTACGCCCAACTGATGCGTCACGCGACCGACGGGAAGTTCACCTTGGACCTGGAGCAAACACGGCTGGATGACATCAGCCAGACCTGGGAGTACCTCAAGACCGGGCCACCACGCAAACTCGTGGTCACACCCTGAGCCCAGGGGTATCGGAACAGCAACTACCACCGGCCTTCGCTCTGTCCCGTGATAGATCCCGCCCGACCTGGACTCTAGCGCCACTGAGAACGTTCCGGCGCGGCCGAACCCCCGCTGAAGTAACTCGCGATCGGAGAAGGGCGCGGCCAAGGCCGCAGTCATGTGATCCCGCTTCGGCTCCAGTGCCCGCACGACGACCCGGGCCGGTGTGGCCGTGGGGTTCGAAGATCTGTCCCAGTGGTGTCATGATGCTTGGGGCGGTGGCCCAGTCTCAGGGTCCACTCCCGCGTAGGCGTGGGCGAACCAGCGTGCGAAGAGCGGGTCGTTCTGCAAAGCGGCGATCCAGCCGTGCCGCAGCCCATCGGAAAAGCCTCCGGGCACGGCGGCGGATGGTTCCTTCCCATCGCGCAGGCTGGTGAGGAGTACGTGCAGGAACCAGCTGGAGAAGGCCTCGGTCTGCCAGATCGACGGAAGTCGTGTCTGTGAGTAGGCCGACAGCCGCGTGTCGTCCTGCCGTGACCCGAAGCGCTCGATGAGGCCGTGGGCCAGCTCGATGCTGTCCTGGATGGCGAGGTTCATGCCCTTGCCGCCCGCTGGCGTAATCAAGTGAGCCGCGTCGCCCGCCAGGAATAGCAGGCCTTGTTGCATCGGCTCGATCACCCGGACCCGCAGATCGAGAATTCCCATCTCGCCCAGCGGCGCATCCAGCGGCCTGCCGATTCCCAGGCGGGCCGCCAGCTCGTTGCGGACCCGTTGCTCCGGCCAGTTCGCGGCAATGTCGGTACCGGGGATCTCCAGGTAATAGCGCGTCTGAGCCGGGCCACGGCGCATCTGGCCGGCGAACCCGCGGGGATGCGCGGCGTAGATAGTGTGCTTCTCCAAGGGCGGGGCCGCGGCCACCATGACCAGGAACCGTCCCGGCAGCAACTGCTCATTGACCTGGGCCTCGGTCATGGCCGCCGAGACGAGGCTGCTCGATCCATCGCACCCGACTGCGGCCTCGCACCGGACCTGCGACGGCTCACCGTCTGGCCCCTCGACCGACAGTTCGATTCCGCTGGAATCCTGGGTCACCGCCCGGACGGCATGCCCGAACCGGACCTCGCCGCCTGCCGCGGTCAGCGCCTCGCACAGCCGCTGCACCAGCTCATGCTGCGGGTAGATGTAGTGCGGCCGCCCGCTGGTCAAGGCGGCGTAGTCCAGCAGCACCGACTCGTCCGGCGTACGGAACTCGGAGCAATGATTTTCGGTAGTGAACTGCAAGATGGAGCCCGCGATGCCCTCCCGGGCCAGCAGTTGCACGGTGCGGTACTCGACTAGTCCCGCCTTGGGGCGGCGGGCCAGCTCTGCGAGCGTCTGCCGCTCGAATACCACGAACGGGATGGCCTCGCGCTGCAGCAGGTGGGCAACCACCAGCCCGGCGGGGCCTGCCCCCACGATCGCGACACCCGGCCCGTTCGGCATCAGGTCACCCGTACCTTCCCTCGCAGCCTCAGCTGAGCCGTTCGATGTCTTCCGGGTCCAGCTGCGGCACCTTCTCCAGTGCCGTCTTGATAGTGAACGCCGCTAGGTCGTCCGGGCGCAGTTCCTTCAGCGATCCCTTGACGGCACGGCCGATCGGGGTGCGAGCCGTGGCGACGATGACTGCCTCGGGCACGGTTAGCGGCCTGCCAGTCCGAGCGCTTGCTCTATCGCGACGGAGAACTGCCGCGCGCTGTCCGGCGTGTAGCGCGTGGATCGCCAGGCCACATGCCGGTCAGGGCGTACCAGGACGCAGCCGGTGGTCTCCACCTCACGCAAACAAGCCCACTCGCCGTAAGGGTCGGTCACGCCTTCGCGGCCTCCGATGACATGGACCCGGACGGGTGCCCCTGCGCGCGCCGAGGCTTCCGCCGCCGCGCGAGACCACGCCTCACCACCGACTCCGGTGAGCAGCGCGAAGCCTAGGTCGTCGACGAGGTCGAGCGAGGAGACCGGGACGCCGTCGCGTTCGAGCCGGGCGTGCGGGACGCGGGCGCCGGGACGGGTGGTCGGCTGGTAGTACAGCTGAGGGTCGCGAGCCGGGATGGGGTCCGGGCTGTCGTCGTCGACGATGGCGTCGCTCTGGTAGCAGTACCCGAGCTCGATGCCGTGGGCGTTGAACTGGTAGTTGCTCAGCTCGATCGCCTTGCGCAGCGCCTCGCGGCGCTCGTCCCCGGCCGGCCCTGACTCGTACAAGGTATTGAGAGCTTGCCAGCCCGCCTCGGCGGGCTGGGCCGGCTCGTACCCGAGGCCGGCCTCGACCGCGGCTCCCTCCTGCAGGCTGGTGATGGCGCGCTGGACGCCCTGCGCCCCGACCGGCTGTCGTTCCGGGGAGTAGCTGTCCAGCAGCGCGGTGGCCGCCCGCCCGGCCAGGACGAGAGCCAGCTTCCAGCCGAGGTTGTACGCGTCCGCGATGGACATGTTGAGCCCCAGGCCGTTGGTCGGCGGGTGCCGGTGAACCGCGTCGCCCATGCAGAACACGCGCCCTGCCGCATAGGCCGGTGCGATCTGCGCGCGCACTTGCCATCCGGCCACACCGAGGATCTCGGCGTCGACGTCCTCGCCGACGAGGGCGCGTATCCGTTCCCTCAGCTCGCCGGTACTCATCGCGTCCAGCGACGCCTCGTTCGGGTCGTACATGAAGGCCAGCACGAACTCGGTGAACGGCTTATGGCAGATCAACGTGCCGAGCCGGAGCGGGGGCAGCGGTCCCGGCATCACGTTCCAGGTCAGGACTCCGGGGCGGTGGGCCAGGTACGGGGACAAATCGGCGCGGAACCAGATGTTCGCGGCCCGGGCCAGATCGTCGGGTCCTTCGACCGCTAGCCCTGCTTGACCGAGGACCCGGCTGCGGGCGCCGTCGGCGCCGACCACGTACCGCGACCGCACGGTCAGCGTCGTGTCGCCGTCACGCTGCCGGACGACGCTGGTGACGCCGTCCTGGTCCTGCACGAGGCTGACGAACTCCCACCCGAACCTGATATCGGCGCCCATGTCCCGTGCCGCCCCCAGGAGCATCGGTTCCAGCACGGTCTGCGGGCAGTTCGCCATTGGCTCGGGACTCGCCGCACGGTAGTCGGCGGCCCGCTCGGCGCTGGTCCCCCACGTTTCCGATCGGGCGACCTCAAGGCCCGCCAGAGTGGTCACCCACAGGTTGTTGGCCATCAGGTGCTGCGGCGTGGCGACCGCGTGGAATCGGTCGCTGATCCCCAGATGCCGGAAGATCTCGATGGTGCGCTGGTTGATGATGTGCGCACGCGGCGTGTGGGCCGTGCTCCTATGCCGCTCGACGACCAGATGTCCGACGCCGTACCGCGACAAGGCGACGGACAAGGCCAGTCCGGCCGGCCCGGCCCCGACGACCAGCACGGGCACTTCAACAGCCTCTGAACCGGGAATCGACATGGGCCGCCTCCGCCTCGGGGCATCACCCGCCGGGTGGTGCCGGACTCTTCCGTGCCAGTTAACCAAGAAAGAATCGACAGATCAATATTTTATCGATATTTTTGGCAGAAAACGTTAACCGGGGAAAATGAGCTATGCTACCGGGGTGACGACTCCCGTGACTCGCACCGAACAGGTATACGAAGTGATTCGGTCCGAGCTGCTCAACGGGGTCCTCCATCCCGGCCAGAAGCTGAAGATGGTCGAGCTCACCGAACGGTTCGGGGTGAGCCAGTCCGTCATCCGGGAGGCGCTCACCCGCCTGACTGAGCAAGGCCTGCTGATCGCGACACCGCAGCGCGGCTTCCGGGTGCGCGACCTGTCGATCGAGGACATCGCCGAGCTGACCGAGACCCGCATCCAGATCGAATCGCTCGCCTTGCGCCTGGCGGTCGAGCGCGGCGACCTGCAGTGGGAGACGGGGGTCCTGGCCGCGCACCATCGCCTCGAGCGGACGCCCGTTACCCGGGACGACGGAACGGTCAGTGAGGACTGGTCCGCTCAGCACCGCGACTTCCATCAGGCCCTGCTGACCGGATGCAGCAACCGCCGGCTCGAGTCGGTCGCCAACTCGCTCCGGGACAGCGCTGAGCTCTACCGCCGGTGGTACTGGGTGCTCACCGACGATCACCAGCGCGACCTGGCCCGGGAACACCGGCAGCTTAGGGAACTCGCTCTTGCCCGCGACGCGGATCGGGCCATCGAGGTGCTGACCGAACACATCGACCGTGCCCCGTCTCTGCTGATCGCGTACGCCCGTGAGCACGGCGTGGACGGCCTGACGCGGCCAGCTCCGCAAGACCAGCCTCAGCCATCCTGACGGCGCTCGTCTGCGCGGGGCCGCGGCGCTGCCCGCGCCCGAGGCCGGTGAGGTCACGCTGCATCCCCTTGAATGCCGGGCACGTCCTGCGGCGGGTGCTGCGACCGCGCTCCTGTTGAACAGGATTAATATCGACAATAAATCTTAATATCGATATCATGGCAGAAGGCAACTCCGTTCCCTGCTGACCCGGGAACGGGTGGTCAGACCGAACGGATCCCGGGGAGTGGCGCGTGAGCAGTCCGGACGCGACGATGACGACGGCTGGGGCAGCTGAATCGGTCGGCGGCGGTGAAACGGTCGGAATGCCCTCGCTGCGGCAGGCCGCCAGTGGTTTGGCCGCAGCCCTGAGCCAGGGCACGACGGTGGCCCGGGAGGCAGGTCGGCTGGGCGTGGAACTCACCCGCATCGCCTGGGGGCGATCCGACGTGGCTCCGGCCCGAGGTGACCGGCGTTTCACCGATCCGGCGTGGACGTCCAACCCGGCGTTCCGGATGATCCAGCAAAGCTATCTCGCCTCGGCGCAGGCGCTAGACCGGATCGTCGCCGCGATGCCGGAGAGGCGCAGCGGCACCATGGCGGAGCAAGCACAGTTCGCGGCCAACATCGTGGCCAGCGCCGCCGCGCCGACGAACTTCCTGATGAGCAACCCGGCCGCCCTCAAGCGCGCCTTCGACACCGGGGGCATGAGCCTGGCCCGGGGAGCCCGCAACTTCGTCCACGACGTCCGCCGCAACGGCGCGATGCCGTCGATGATCGAACCCGGCGCCTTCGAGGTGGGCCGGGACCTGGCCGTGACCCGCGGCGCCGTCGTCGCCCGGGGCGCTGTCGCCGAGGTCCTGCAATACGTCCCGGCCACGGACACGGTATTCCAGCGCCCGGTCCTTATCGTCCCGCCGCCCATCGGGCGGTTCTACTTCCTGGACTTGCGGCCCGGCCGCAGCTTCGTCGAGTACGCCGGCCGCCACGGCCTGCAGGCATTCATGCTCAGCTGGCGCAACCCGACCGCCGAGCAGAGTGACTGGGACCTGGACACCTACGCCGACACGGTGTCGGCCGCCATCGACACCGTTCGTGACATCACCGGCAGCCCGGATGTCAACCTGATCGGATTTTGCGCCGGCGGCATCATCGCCACCGTGCTGCTCAACCACCTGGCCGTCACCGGCGACCACCGCGTGCACAGCATGTCGTACGCGGTGACGCTGCTCGACTTCGGCCTGCGCGCCCCGATCACCGCGTTCTCCGGGCCGGGCCTGATCGCCTTCGCCGGCCGCCGGTCGAGGCGCAAGGGGATCATCACCAGCCGGCAGATGGGCAGCGCCTTCACCTGGCTGCGTCCAGATGACCTGGTGTTCAACTACTGGGTGAACAACTACCTGATGGGCGACAAGCCGCCGGCCTTCGACATCCTGGCCTGGAACGCCGACGGCACCAATCTGCCCGGCGCGCTGCACGGCCAGTTCCTGGACATCTTCCGGGACAACCTCCTCACCCGGCCCGGACAGCTCGGCGTACTGGGAACCCCGGTGAACCTGCGGAACATCACGGTGCCGGCCTTCGTCACCGGGGCGGTCGCGGATCACCTGACCCCGTGGAAGGGCTGTTACCGGACCACGCAACTGCTCGGCGGGCCGTCGACGTTCGTGCTCAGCCATTCCGGGCACATCGCCAGCCTGGTGAACCCGCCGGGCAATCCCAAGGCGCACTACTGGACCGGCGGCACAGCCGGCGAAGACCCCGAGCAGTGGCTGGCCGGCGCCGAGAAACAGCTGGGCAGCTGGTGGGAGCCATGGGCCGAGTGGGCAACGGCACGTGCCGGCCACCGCCAGCCCCGACCTGACCACCTTGGCAGCGAGCGATACCCGGTACTGTGTCCGGCGCCCGGACTCTACGTGCGAGGCTGAGGCCGCCCTACCCGGCGGCGGCCGCACGCAAGGTGGGGCCGAGGTCAGTGCCGGTGATGTTGGTAATCATCGGGTTGGTGGCGCCCGCGGCACGATAGCGGGCCACGGCCGCCGCTACGTCCTCCGGTTTCCCGATGGCGCAGAGGTCCTCGATGAATGCGTTGCTGATCGCAGCGCGCTGGGCACTTACGTCGGCCGCCGCGTCGTAGGCCGCGATGTCGGCTTCGTAGCCCGCCTGGGCGAACATCGCCCGGTAGAAAGGCAGGCCGAAGTAGCGGTGCAGCTCCGTTCGTATGCCGCGGTGGGCGACGGCGGGATCGGCGACGACAGCGCTCGGGACGGCGGCGCAGACGTCGAAACCGGCGAGCCCTCGGCCGGCGCGCGCCCGGCCCGCTGCGACCTCCCGCATCACCACGTCCTCGACGTAGGAGGCGGGACAGGCCCACAGCACCACCCCGTCGGCGATCTCTCCCGCGAGGCGCAGCATGGCGGGGGACAGGCCGGCCAGGTAGAGAGGGATATCGGCCCGGGCTTTGAAGCCGTTGAACGCGAAGCTCGAGTTCCAGCGAAGGCCGGCCGGCGGCTCGCCACCAGCCAGCAGGGCTCGGACCAGCGCCACGTACTCGCGCACCTCGGCCACCGGGTTTCCGATATCCTGCCCGTGCCAGCCGCCCATCGTGGCCCGGTGACCTGCGCCGAGCCCGAGCCGGAAGCGGCCGCCGGACAGGTCGTCGATCGTGGCGGCCGTCTGGGCCATCGACGCGGGGGAGCGGTGGTAGATCGGGGCCACCGCGGTAGCCAAGGTGACCGACGGGGCGAGGTGGGCCAGTCCGGCGAGGGTAGTGAACGAATCGCGGGCGGCGATGTGCGAGCAGTTGATCGAGTCGTAGCCAAGCTGATCGGCCATCGCGGCGTGCTCGCGCACGGTGGCGATGTCGCCGGTCGTGGGGATCAGCACGCTTATCTTCATGTCCTCGCCTCCGTGTGCCAGCCCGCGAACCATCGCAGGGCATCCGGGTTGTCCACCGCGCCCGCCTCCATGACCTGGCGCGGATCGCCTCCCTGCAGGATCCGTTTGACCGGGATCTCAAGCTTCTTGCCGGTACGGGTGTGCGGGATGGCCGGCGCGGAGATGATCTCGTCGGGCACGTGCCGGGGCGAGACTCCTTCGCGGACGGTCCGCCGGATCTTGTCGGTTAGTACGTCGTCGAGTTCGTGTCCTGGATTGAGCACCACGAACAGCGGCATCCAGTATTCGCCCTCTGGTCGTTCGACGCCGACCACCAGGGCCTCGGCGATCTCGTCGAGCTGCTCGACCACGTGGTAGATGTCCGAGCTGCCCATCCGGATTCCGTAGCGGTTCAGCGTGGCATCGGATCGCCCGTGCACCACCACCGAGCCGCGGTCGGTGATCGTGATCCAGTCGCCGTGCCGCCACATCCCCGGGTAGGTTCCGAAATAGGCCTCCCGGTACCGCGAACCGGACGGGTCGTTCCAGAACGCCACGGGCATCGACGGCATCGGCTTGGTGACGACAAGCTCACCGACAGCGCCGCGGACCGGCCTGCCGTGCTCGTCCCACGAGTCCAGGGCTACCCCCAGGCACGGCGCCGACAGCTCGCCCGGCCACACCGGCATGATCGGCGAGCCGCCCGCGAAGGCGCTGACGACGTCCGTCCCGCCGGATGTCGAGTTGACGCGGACCTGGCGGCCCACATGATCGGCGGCCCAGAGATAAGCGTCGCGGGGCAGCGCCGAGCCTGACGACCCGAGCGACCGCAGCGCCGACAAGTCGTGATCACGCGCCGGTTCCACGCCGGCCTGGGCGCAGCCGCGCAGGTGCGCTGGGCTGGTGCCCAGCAGCGTGACGTGGTGCTCGGCGGCCAGCGCCCACAGCGTCTCCCACGACGGGTGGCTCGGGCTCCCGTCGTAGCAGACGATCCTGGCGCCGGCGAGCAGACCGGAGACGAGGTAGTTCCACACCATCCAGCTCGGCGAGGTGTACCAGAAAAACGTGTCCTGTTGGCCGAGATCGAGGCTGAGTGACATCGCCTTCAGGTGCTCAAGCAGAACCCCGCCGGTGCTGTGCACGATCCCCTTGGGCCGGCCGGTGGTGCCCGAGGAGAACAGCACCCACAGGGGGTGGCTGAACGGCACCGCTCGCGGCACCAGCTCAGCGGAACCCGCCGGGCTCGGCCAGCGGAGCCTTCCGGCCCCCGTGTCCGCCGGGAGGCCGAGCCGGGGGAACACGATCGTCGCGCGGAGGGTGGGCAACAGCGCAGCCAGTTCGGCGACTGATCCGCGCCGGTCGTATTCCCGACCGCCGTACCGGTATCCGTCGGCCGCGATCAGCACCACCGGGTCCAGTTGCCTCAGGCGCTCGGCCGCCGCGGCAGGCGAGTAGTCCTGGCCGCAACCGGACCAGATGGCGCCGAGGCTCGCCGTGGCCAGGAAGGCGATGACCGCCTCGGCCGCGTTCGGCACGTAGCCCGCGACCCGGTCCCCGGGACCGACGCCCAGATTCCGCAGCATCATGGCCACGCCTCCGACCTGCTCGCGCAGCATTCCCCACGTCAGGTGGCGGCTGACCGGACCTTCTCCAGGCTGCGCGGATTCCCGGGCGTCGATCAACGCGACCCGCTCCGGGTCGCGCCCTCGGAACAGGTGCTCGACGTAGCTGACCTGCGCGCCGGTAAACCACTGAACATCCGGCATGACCGACCCGGCCAGCACGCGCTCGTACGGGGTGGCCGAACGGACGCCGAAGTAGTCCCAGACGGCCGGCCAGAACTCATCGAGCTGGTCCACCGACCACCGCCACAGCTCCAGGTAGTCACCGGTCAGCCGGGCCCGTCCGTGCTGGGTGAGCCAGCGGGCGAAGCGCGACACGTGAGCGGCCCCGACCTCGTCCGGGTCCGGCACCCAGATCGGCCCGTGGTCCACACTCATCCTCGTCACCGCCCCGGCAGAAAGCCCGGCCCGGCGACCAGCGCGTTCCGCAGCTCACCCAGGCCCTCGATCGTGCTGACCAGCGTGGTACCTGGCCGGAGGAACTCCGGCGGCTGCCGCCCCATGCCCACTCCGGACGGGGTTCCGGTGAAGATCAGGTCGCCCGGCGACATCGGGCATACGGCGGAGATCCGGGCCACCAGCTCAGGAACGGAGAAGATCATGTCCCTAGTCCGGCCGTCCTGCAGCACCCGGCCGTCGACCGAGCAGCGCAGCTGCAGGTCATTCCGGTCCGGTAGCTCATCGGGTGTCACCAGCCACGGTCCGGTCGGCCCGAAACCGGGAAATGACTTCCCCAGCGAGAACTGCGGCACCGGGCCGGCCAGCTGGACCGTCCGTTCCGACAGGTCCTGGCCCACCATCACGCCCGCGACGTAGGACCAGGCCTTTTCCTCCGGCACCCGTTCCGCGGGCCGGCCGATCACCGCGACCAGCTCGACCTCCCAGTCCACCCGATCGCTGGGCAGCTCGACGGTGGCGTAAGGACCGGCTAGGCAGCTGCGGAATTTGGTGAACACCGGCGGCACGTCCGGCGCGTCGACACCGGACTCGGCGGCGTGCTCCCGGTAGTTCAGCCCGATGCCGAACACCTGGGGCGGGGCCAGCACCGGCGCGCCGAGCTCCTCGGGCACCAGCGCCCCGGTGTGCGCGCCGGGGCCGGCGTACCCGCCGGCCCATTCGGTGAACTGGTCCCACACCGCGAATACCCGGTCCGGATTGGCGCTGAACTCGCCATCGCTGACGGTCGCGGCGTCGATCACCCCGTCGCCGTCGACGATCACGAGACGGCCATGAGTGCGTCCGATGCGCATGAAGTCTCCTTCAGGCAGGGTCAGGCCTTGGGCGCGTGGCTCCCGGTCATCAACGCGGCCAGGTCCTCGGGGTGAATGAACGACGGCGGGGGAGGAGGGCCCCAGTTGTACAGACCGCGGGCGCCTTCGACGACCGACGGCTTCCATAGCTGGTCATCCAGGATGATGTCCAGATCGGAGTAGTACTCCGAGAAGTTGCCCACCGGGTCCTTCAGGTACCAGAAGAAGTTGGACCCGATGTGGTGGCGGCCCAGCCCCCAGATGTGCCGCTCCGGATGGCCTTCCAGCATCGCCGTGGCACCCCGCCCGACCTCATCGACGTCGTCGACCTCCCACGCGGTGTGGTGCAGGAAATTCACCGGTGCCTGCTGCACCAGCAGGTTGTGATGATCGGTCGAGCACCGCATGAACGAGGCCAGCCCCGGCACGCGGTCACTAACCTTGAACCCCAGACCCTCGGTGAAGAACCGCTGCGACGCCTCCTGATCCAGCGAGCCGACCACCACATGCCCGAGCCTGCGCGGCCGGACCCGGCCTGCCCGCTCGATCGCCGGCGCCCGGCCGTTGGGCCGGTCGGCCCGGCCCGGCCCGTTCGTCGGCTCCTGCTTGGC
>JBAUAY010001117.1:0-7363 GCA_049676235.1 Streptosporangiaceae bacterium | reverse complement strand
ACGTAGCCACGCTGGCCGCCGCCGTGGCGGCGCTGCCGGCGGGCGCCACCTGGTCGGCCACCGGGATCGGCCGGACCGCGCTGCCGGTGATGTTCGGGGCGCTCGGGGCCGGCGGCCACCTGCGGGTCGGCATGGAGGACACGCTGACCTTCGCCCGCGGCCGTCCCGTCGCCCGCAACGCCGAGCTGGTGGAGCGAGCCGCCGAGCTGTCCCGGATCGCGCAGCGGCCGCCGATGCCTCCCGCCGAGGCGCGCACCTTCCTCGGCATCCCCGACCCCCGCGCCTAACCCGCCTCCCGCCAGTCAATGAACGTGGCGTTCTACCCGAAAGAATCAGCAGAACGCCACGTTCATTGAATCCGGTCCCGGGGGATATGGGAGGAATGTCGGGATTGAGCAGCGGAGTGCTGTGCTTGCTAGCCGTTTGCAGTTGCAAGCACGCGGTGGCAAACTGAAGGTATGCGTAACGTGACAGTTAACTCGATCGGCGAGTACATCCGCGAGCAGCGGGAGCAGGCGAAGATCTCGATGCGCCAGCTGGCGCAGTCGGCCGGGGTGTCCAACCCCTACCTGAGCCAGATCGAGCGCGGCCTGCGCAAGCCAAGCGCTGACATCCTGCAGCAGATCGCCAAGGGGCTGCGTATCTCCGCGGAAGCGCTCTACGTGCAGGCCGGGATCCTGGAGGACAGGCCGGCGGACTCGGGCGTCCGGTCCGCGCTGATGGCCGACCCGCAGCTCTCCGAACGGCAGAAGCAAGTGCTCATGGAGATCTACGAGTCGTTCCGCCGGGAGAACGCGGCCACCGCCGAGGCAGCCGCGGACCCGGATACCGCGGTCGACCCAGCCGAGCTCATCGCCGGTGAGCCGGGCGCCGAAGCGGACGCGCTGGAAGCCGCCTTGGAAGCCGTGGCGGCCATGGAAGCAGAAGCGGAAGCCGCGCAGCCGACGGAGCCGCAGATGGCGGAACCGCAGATGTCGGATCCGCAGCCGACGGAGCCGAAGATGACGGATCCGCAGCCGACGGAGCCGAAGATGACGGATCGGCAGCCGGCGGATCGGCAGCCCGTTCCCCCGATCAGACCAAACAGTGTCTCTGATTAGGTAGCGTGATCCCGTGTTTGGTTCCTCGTATACTCCGCTGACCTACTTTTTCCTGGCCCTCGGTATCGTGGCGTTCGTCGTCGAGGCGTGGGCCTTCATCGACGCCATCACCAGGCCGGCACAGGCCTTCGTGGCCACCGGCAAGCGGACCAAGTCGCTGTGGCTCATCATCCTCGGCGTGGCTGCCGTGGTCGGGCTGGCCGGGGCGGTGTACCGCGTGGGCCCGACCTCGATCCTGCCGGTCGCCGCGTTCGTCGCGGCCGCCGTCTACCTGGCCGACGTCCGTCCCAAGGTGAAGAGCTTCCCCAAGAACGGCGCAAGCAGCTCAGGTCCGTACGGCCCCTGGTAAGAAGCCAGCTAGTAACAAAGCCAGCTGGCGTAGCAGAACCAGCTGACAACAGAACCAGCTGACAACAGACCCAGCTGACAACAGAACCGGCTGACAACAGAACCGGCTGGGTAACAAAGCTAGCGGGGCCGCGCTCAAGATCACTCAGACCTCAGACGATGAGCAGCGTGATCGGCGCGGCGACCAGCAGGGCGGCCGCCAGGCAGATGGCCAGGACCGCGGCGGTGGGCAGCGGCCGCACCGGCTGGAGCAGCCGGCTGACCCGGGCGAATACCTCGCCTTCCGCGGCGGCCAGCGCGCCCGCGGGCGCCGGGCAGGTGCCGGCGGTGCCGAAACGTACCAGGGCGGACACGAGTTCGCGCGTCGGCCTGCCTCGCAGCGCGCGGTCGTCGGCGAGCATCTCGACCAGCAGCGCCACCGAACGGTGGGCGCCGGTGCAGGTGGCGGACCGGGGGAACGCGCGCCGCAGGGCGGTGAACGGCAGCAGCACGAGGTCATGGCGCTCGCGCAGGTGGGCTCGCTCGTGCGCGAGGACGGCCGCCAGTTCGCCGCGGCCGAGCAACTCCAGGGTGCCGACGCTGACCACGATCTGCGACCGCAGCCCGGGCAGGCAGTACGCGGCCGCGCTCGGATAGTCGATGACGAGCGCGCCCGGCACCTTCGGGTCACCGTGGGCGAGCAGCGTGAGCAGGGCCCGCTGTCGCCGCCTGGCGTGCAGCGCAGCGGCCAACGCGGCGACGAGCACCCAGCACAGCGACGCGAGCAGGACCAGCCCGGCCGCCAGGCAGGTCAGCCGCAGGGCGACGATGACCGTCGGCAGGCCGCCTTGCGCGCCGAACATGCCGGTCAGCCGGAAGACCTCGCCCGTACGGAGCAGAGCGCCGGCCCGCAGCACGGAGCGCACCACGCCGATGGTGCTGGCCGGCATGGCCAGGCCGATCAGCGTGCCGACGGCGGCCAGGCCTGAGGCCAGCCCCAGGGCCTGCCACAGCAAGATGGCCGCAGCCGGCGACCGCCGCGGCCAGCTAGCCTGAGCCAGTGCGGAAGCGCCGAACGCGCTTCCGGTGGCAACTACGGCGAGTAGCGCCGCGTCCTCAAGTCCCGTCATCTCCCTCGCCGCTGCCTTCGATCACTTCCAGGGCGTCGCGCAACACCTCAGCTTCGACGCCAGATACGGACTGTGCGAACCGGGTCAATGCCGCCGTCCGATCACCGGTCTGGTCCAGCGCGGCCAGCATAAGCTCGGTCACATAGGTTTCGCGGGTAGCGGCGGGGCAGTAACGCCAGGCGCGTCCATCGCGCTCCCTCCTGGCGAAGCCCTTCTTCGCGAGCCTGTCGAGCACCGTCATAACGGTGGTGTGAGCTAGATTACGCCCGGTCAGCCTAGCACTGACCTCGCGCACGGTGAGAGATGTATCTGTTTCCCAGAGCACGTCCATGATGGCCCGTTCAAGATCACCCAACCGGTTCACGGTCGTCAATGTACCCCTAATCCTGCCGAAGCAATACGAAGGACCGGATCGGATCGCGCCTGCGTCAACTCTCGGGGTCGGCGAAGCGGGCGAACGCGCGCAGGTTGGCCAGGCTCTCGCCGCGCTTGACCCGCCAGGCCCATTCCCGGCGGATCGCGGAGCCGAAGCCGAGCTCGAGGGCCGTGTCGAAGTTCTCGTCGGAGTAGCTGAGCACGCAGCCGAGCAGCCGGTCGATGTCCTCGGTAGCGACCGCCGACAGCGGCAGCCGCCCGGTCAGGTACACGTCGCCCACCGGGTCCAGGGTGAAATGGACCCCGTACATGCGGCCGTTGCGCTCCAGCAGGAAGCGGTAGAAGGCCTCGTGGTTCTCGTCGGGCTGGCGGCAGAAGAACGCCTCCACGCCCAGGCTGTGCGCGCCGACGACCAGCCAGGCCATGGTGGCCAGCTTGTGCTGGCCCTCGAGCTTGACCAGGTAGGCGCCGGGGCGCGGGTTCTCATAGGGCAGGCCAAGCTCGGCCAGGGCCGCCTCCACAGCAGCGGCAGGAGGCCCGGGATCTTCGCTCATGCGCGCACGGTCGCAGCGGCCTCGTCCAAGGTGCCCATGGACTCCATGGCCCTGGTATACACCTCGATCAGCCGGTCCGCGGTGGCGGGCCAGCCGAACCCGGACGCGTGCGCCAGCGCGCCGCGGGACAGTTCCGCGAGCCGTCCGGGGGAGGCGACCAGCTTGTCGAGCACCCGCGCGTAGGCCACCGGATCGTGCCCGTCCACCAGGATGCCGGAGAAGCCGTCCCTGACGGCGGTGCGCAGCCCGCCGACGGCGGCGGCGACCACCGGCGTCCCGCAGGCCTGAGCCTCGAGCGCCACCAGGCCGAACGACTCCGAGTGCGACGGCACGAGCACCACCGTCGCGGCCCGGTACCAGTCCGCCAGCTCGCGCTGCGGGCACGGCGGCTCGAGCCGGACGCAGCCCGAGATGCCGAGCGTCTCCGCCAGCCCGTCCAGGCGGCCGGGCGCGCCGACCTCGGACCCGCTCGGGCCGCCGACGAAGACCACCATCAGCTTGTCCGCCAGCGCCGGGCTGGACCGCAGCAGCTCGGCCGCGGCGTGCAGCACGATGTCGGGGCCCTTCAGCGGCTGGATCCGGCCGGCGAAGACCAGCACCACCGCGTCGGCGGGCAGCCCCAGCCGACGCCGCGCCTCCAAAGCAGGTCCGGCCCGGAACAGCGACAGGTCGACCCCCGGGCTGACCGTCTCCACCCGCCAGGGGCTGGCCCCGTACAGCTCGACCAGCTGGCGTGCCTCTTCCGTGGTGTTGGCGACCAGCCGGTCGGCGGCCGCCACGACCTCGCCCTCGCCCCGGATCCTGATCGCGGGCTCGGCGCAGTCGTCGCTGGCCAGCGCCAGGTTCTTGACCTTGCCCAGGGTGTGCATCGACTGGATGAGCGGCACCCCCCAGCGTTCCGCCGCGACGGCCGCGACCTGGCCGGACAGCCAGTAGTGCGCGTGCAGCAGGTCGTACCGGCCGGGCGCGAAGGCGGCCTCGGTGCGCAGCACGCCGAAGGTGAACGGGCAGATCTGCCCGGGCAGGTCGTTCTTGTCGAGCTCCTCGAACGGGCCGGCCACCACGTTGCGGACCAGCACGCCCGGCACCAGCTCCACCGTGGCGGGGGTGTCGGGACAGACCGCGCGGGTGAAGATCTCCACCTCGATGTCCCGGCTGGCCAGCTGTTTGGCCACCTCGACCACGTAGACGTTGAGCCCGCCCGCGTCGCCGGTACCCGGCTGGTCGAGCGGGGAAGTGTGCAGGCTAATGGTCGCGATCCGCCGGGGGGCGACCCGTCGGCGGGCGCGGCACACTTCCTGCACGCTCTAAGCAACCCCGTCAAGCCGCCGCATGTTCCCTCCTCTAGGCTTTGGCGATATGAGGACGCTGGTGCTGCTTCGCCACGGCGAGAGTGAATGGAACGCAAAGGGCCTGTTCACCGGCTGGGTGGACGTGGGGTTGTCGGCGACCGGGGCGCAGGAGGCCGCGGCTGGGGGCAAGCTGCTCGCGCAGTCCGGCCTGCGCCCGGAGGTGGTGCACACCTCGGTGCTGACCCGCGCCATCCAGACCGCCAACATCGCCCTGGAGGAAGCCGGCCTGCTCTGGCTGCCGGTGCGCCGGTCCTGGCGGCTGAACGAGCGGCACTACGGCGCGCTGCAGGGCAAGGACAAGGCTAGGACCAGGCAGGAGTTCGGCGACGAGCAGTTCATGCTGTGGCGCCGTTCCTACGACGTGCCGCCGCCGCCGATCGCCGACGACGACGAGTTCTCCCAGGCCGGCGACGTCAGGTACGCGGACCTGCCGCCGGAGGCCAGGCCACGGAGCGAGTGCCTGCAGGACGTCATGGTGCGCATGCTGCCCTACTGGTACGACGCCGTGGTGCCCGACCTCGGGCACGACCGGACGGTCCTGGTCGTGGCGCACGGCAATTCGCTGCGTGCGCTGGTCAAGCACCTGGACGGAATCAGTGACGACGCCATCGCCGAGCTGAACATCCCTACCGGGATCCCGCTCGTGTACCAGCTCGACGACGCGTTCCGGCCGGTCACGCCGGGCGGCAGGTACCTGGACCCGGATGCCGCCGCGGAAGCGGCCGAGGCGGTCAAGAACCAGGGCCGTTAAACGGGCGCCCGGTAAATCCGGCATTAATGGAGGTTTACCAAGGGGTGAACAACCTTCGAATATCGCCCGGGTGAGTCATCTCGCGCTGTTGTCTGCGTGGCCCAGGCGCATACCATGAGGCATGTGAGTCTTCACTGGTCACCGCCTTAGCCTGCGCCGATTACCCTGTGCCGATTACGGAGATTGCGTGGCGATAAGAACCAGGGCCGCAGGTTCCGGCGGCACCCCGCGCCCGGTCCGGGGTTCCCGGCTGCGGGCGGCTCAGCAGCCCGCTAGGCTGCCACCGGGCATCGCGGCCGTCCTTTCCGTGCTCTCCTCTTCGGCCGTGGTCGTGGACAGCAATGACAGAGTGCTGCGGGCGAGCTCCGCGGCCCGCGCGTTCGGGCTGGTCAAGGGCGATCGCCTGATGGTCAGCGAGCTCGCCGCGCTGGCCCGCCAGGTGCGCAGGGACGGCGAGATCAGGGAAGGCGAGTTCGAGGTCCCGGTGCCCAGGTTCGGCGGCCGGACGACGAGCTTCGCGGTCCGGGTGGCGCCGCTCGGCAGTGCCGTCGGCGGCGGCGGACTCGTCCTGGTGCTCGCCGAGGACCAGACAGAAAGCCGCCGGGTGGACGAGGTCAAGCGGGACTTCGTCGCCAACACCAGCCATGAGCTCAAGACGCCGGTGGGCGCGCTGGCCCTGCTGGCCGAGACGATCGAGGACGCCGCCGACGACGCCGAGGCGGTCCGCCGGTTTGCGAGCAAGATGCGGCAGGAGGCCCAGCGGCTGACCAACCTGGTCCAGGACCTCATCACGCTGTCCAGGATCCAGGCCGTCGAGCCCGTGCCCGACCCGCGCCCGGTCGACCTCGACACGGTGGTCGCCGAGGCCGTAGACCGCTGCCGGATGAAGGCGAACGCGCGCGGCATCACGCTCACGTCGGTCGGCAGCCGCGGCCTATCCGTGCTCGGCGACGACGACCTGCTGATCACCGCGCTGCGCAACCTGCTGGAGAACGCCGTCGCCTACAGCCCCGAGCAGACCCGCGTGGTCATCAGCACCAAGAAGACCGGCGAAGGCAACGCCGAGCTGAGCGTGGCCGACCAGGGCATCGGCATCCCCGAGCGCGACCTGGAGCGGATCTTCGAACGCTTCTACCGGGTCGATCCGGCGCGCTCGCGCGCGACCGGCGGCACCGGCCTCGGGCTGGCCATCGTCAAGCACGTGATGGCGGCCCACAACGGCAAGGTGACGGTGCACAGTGTCGAGGGCGCCGGGTCCACCTTCACTCTCTTCATACCGCTGCGGAGCGAGCATGCCAGCACCGGCGCTGCGTGATCCCCGGAAGCCGCAGAGAACACGATCACCGGTAGCGCCCAGGAGGAGTAGAAGTGACACGCGTGCTGGTAGTTGAGGACGAAGACTCGTTCAGCGACGCCATCTCGTACCTGCTGCGTAAGGAGGGGTTCGAGGTCGCGGTCTGCTCGACCGGTCCTGACGCGCTTGACACCTTCGACCGGACCGGCGCCGACCTGGTCCTGCTCGACCTGATGCTGCCGGGCCTGCCGGGCAGCGAGGTGTGCCGGTCGCTGCGGGAGAAGTCCAACGTGCCGGTGATCATGCTGACCGCCAAGGACAGCGAGATCGACAAGGTGGTCGGGCTGGAACTCGGCGCTGACGACTACGTGACCAAGCCCTTCTCCTCCCGCGAGCTCGTCGCCAGGATGCGCGCGGTGCTGCGCCGCCGCGGCGATGTCGAGGAGGTAGCCGAGGCGACGCTGGAGGCGGGCCCGGTGC
>JBAUAY010001116.1:0-8349 GCA_049676235.1 Streptosporangiaceae bacterium | reverse complement strand
CCAGCTCGCCCGCTGGGAGGCCGACCCGGCCCCCTGGAGGGAGCGGGCCGCGGCGGCGGCCCGGTACCTCCCGGACATGCCGCTGGCCGCGGGAGCGTGAGGCCGGTGAATCCGTCCACCGCTTTCGGGATCTCGTTCACCGACGAGCTGGTCAGGTGCGGACTGCGCGAGGTGGTCCTGGCGCCAGGCTCGCGCAGCACTCCGCTGGCCATGGCCTTCTGCGAGGCTGAGCGGCGCGGCCTGGTCCGGTTGCACGTCCGGATCGACGAGCGTTCCGCGTCGTTCACCGCGCTCGGGCTGGCCAAGGCCAGCCGCCAGCCGGTCGCGGTGCTGTGTACCTCGGGGACGGCGGCGGCCAACTTTCACCCGGCCGTGATCGAGGCCGACGAGTCCGGCGTCCCGCTGCTCGTGCTCACCGCCGACCGGCCTCCCGAAATGAGGGGGACCGGCGCCAACCAGGTGATCGATCAGGTCAAGCTGTACGGAAACGCGGTGCGCTGGTTCTGCGAGGCCGGCACCCCCGAGCCGCGGCCGGGGATGGTCGGCTACTGGCGCTCGCTGGCCTGCCAGGCCTGGGCGCTCGCGTCCGGCCGGGCCGGCGGCCTGGCCGGCCCGGTCCACCTCAACCTGGCCTTCCGCGAGCCGCTGCTCCCCGGCGACGCCGGGGAGGCGGACTGGCCCGAGCCGCTGGACGGGCGCCCGGACGGTCGGCCGTGGACGAGCTTCGAGCTGCATAATCCACCACGGGACGACCTCGAGGTGCCGTGGACCGAACGCGGCCTGGTGGTCTGCGGAGACGGCGACTATGACGCGACCGCCCTGACCAAGCTGGCCGGGCGGGCCGGCTGGCCGGTACTCGCGGAACCCTCGTCCGGAGCCAGGCACGGACCGAACGCGCTGTCTGCCTACCAGTACCTGCTCGCCACGCCGGAGTTCGCCCGGGCGCACCAGCCCGACCTGATCGTCTCGGCCGGCCGGCCCGGGCTCTCCCGCCCGCAGTCCGCCCTGCTTGCTGCCGGGCACGCGCGCAGGCACGTGGTCATCGCGCAGGGGCCAGGACGCTGGGCCGACCCGCAACGCGCCGCGACCGACGTGACGTCCGCGGTCAGGCTCACCGCTTCGGCGGGCCCGCGGGACTCCGGCGGCTGGCTGGCGGACTGGCGATGGGCGGACGACGCGGCCAGGCGCGCGGTGGACGCCGTGCTCGACGACGACGAGAACCTGACGGAGCCGAGACTCGCCCGGGATCTCGCCAACCACCTGCCGGAAGGCACCTTGCTGTGGACCGGCTCAAGCCTGCCCGTTCGGGATATTGATTTTCATCTTTCCCCGCGGGGCGACCTGCGGATCCTGGCCAGCCGCGGCGCCAGCGGCATCGACGGCACCACGTCCGCGGCCATCGGCGCGGCGCTCGCTTACGGCGGTCCGGCGTTCGCGCTGATCGGGGACCTGGCGTTCCTGCACGACGTCTCCGGCCTGGCGCTTGGGCCCGGCGAGCCGCGCCCGGACCTGTGCCTGGTCGTGGTCAACAATGACGGCGGGGGCATCTTCTCGACGCTGGAACAGGCGGCCTTCCCCGACTCGTTCGAGCGGATTTTCGGCACTCCGCACGGTGCCGGGCTACAGCATCTGGCGGCGGCGTTCGGCCTGCCCTATCAGCGCCTCGAACAGCCGGCCGACCTGAGCAAGGCGTTGCAGGGCACCGGTCTGAGGATCGTCGAGGCGCAGACCGACCGCGCCGCGGGCGCGGCGCTGCGGACCAGGCTCCGCGAGGCGGCGGCCGAAGCTATCCGCTCCAGGTGAACGGTGAATCCTCAACCCGCCGGATTCCGCCGACCGCCGGCCGGCCTGATTTCGCCGGCACGATGTTCCATCGAGCCGGTCATAGCCGGCTCGATGCTCCATCGAGCCGGCGAGGAACCGGGCCAGCGCGGGAAGCACGTGGGGTGTGGGGCTTGCGGGATGTGAGGTGCGGGCCCGTCCGATTATGATGAGCCGGTGGCGGGCACACCGATCCTGATCGTGGTGGGCGGCCTTCCGGCCACCGGCAAGAGCACCGTGGCCAGCACGCTCGTCGGGCAGACGGTGGCCGCGATCGTCGGCGCGACAGAGATAGCTGGCCGGCCATGTTGCGTCCATGACGAACCTGACCTACGGGAGCCGAAAACTCATCGGTAACTGCCCGCTCCTCTGCCCGTGTCGGCCGGGCGCCGGGTCAGCTTGGCCAGGTACGCAGGCAGGCGCGGGCGAAGGCGGTTCCTTCCGGGGTAGGCGTTTCCGGCCCGAAATCGTGCCGGTCGTAGCTGAAGCCGCCGAGCCGGCGGAGCACCGTCTTGGTATCCCAGGCGGCGCTGGCCGCTGCCGAGCCGCTGAGGCTCGTGCCGTCGCCGCTGATCCAGCCGATCGCGCCGAGCAGCTGCGCGATGACCTCGTTCGGGTCACCGGGAACGCGCGCGGCGATTGCCACGAGCAAGAGCAGCCCGGCCTGCGTTTCGAAGCGGTCAGCTGATCTCAGTGGCATCCGTTCCGCTAGATGCCACCACAGTCCGGCCGGATTATTGCGCAAGGCGCGGCCGCGCGAGGTGACCATCAGCAGTCCGCGGTTCTTGCGCAGCAGGCCCATTTTCGTCGCTGTCTCACGCAAGTGCAGCACGGGCACGGTCTGCACTTCGCGGTTGCCCTTGCCGATCCACTCCTTGCCCAGGTCAAGTGCGGCTACGGCGGCCTCGACATGGACGGGCGGGAGGTATCCAGCTCCGGTCAGCTTGATGCCTTCGGCGCCGACGTGATCCAGTAGCCAAGAATAAGGGCGGACCATTCTCGTCGCGGTCTCGGCGTCGACGAGCACCGGCTCATCCAGGCGGGCAGCGTCGAGCAAGCGCCGCAGTTCCCGGCGGGCGGATGAGGCCCGGATCGCGGAGACGAGCTCGCCGAGCGGCTCGGGATAGCCGTCCGCCGATGCCGCCTCGCCGACTCCAGCCGATGCGGTGGCAGGAAACGCAGCGGCGAGCGCTGCGTTGATCTCACCGATGTCGAAGCGAGTAGTACCGATGGCCCCGGGATCGATGTCACCGCCGAAGACGCGCTCGAACTCGGCCACCGCGTCGGTATGGTCGGGATTAGCCGGGTCGGTGGCTTCTGTGATCAGCTGGTAGGCGTATACCCCGCCGCAGTCCTCGGCCGGGCCGTCACGTCGGCCGTCGGTGCAGACCGCCCGCCGCGCCGGATCCGGTCGGGCGCTGACGGCTTCGAGCTTGATGACATGCTGCCAGTCGTCGCCGAAGTCATAGTTGTAGAACAGCTTGTCACCCGCATCGACCAGCACCTCGTCGAGGCGCACCTGCTCCTCGGGGATGCCGGTCTCGCCTTCGTCCACCTGGTACGGGCACAGGTACAGCTCGGTCTCCGGGCTGTACAGGTCCGGGCCAGAACCAAACTGGTGCAGATGACTGTCGGTCCAGCCGAACGCCTCCTGGATGACCTGGTGGACCTCGTCGAGCAACAGGTCTGATGACAGCTCAAGCCGACGCCACAACGGAGGCTTGGTCTCCTTCAGATCGACCCGGACGCGATACGTGACGACATCGGGCCGGCGTGGGCGCCGGCGTGACGGCGGCGCTGCCCGTGCGAACAGGTCTACGTCAGGCGCCGCGGCGGCCATCAGCTGCCGCAGTACGCCCTGAACGTCACCGGGACTCATGCCGGAAATCGCCGCCGTGAACTGCCGCATCATGTCGGCCGCCGCACCCGGGTCCGCCGGGGGGCCGCCGGGTTCGCGTGCCATAGGCGTCACGTTACCGGGTCGGTGTCCGCGAAAAAGGGCTGTGCGCGATCATCAGTCGGTCAGGTGGGCATGCCGCCGGCGTGGCTGGGCGGGGCGGATCGGCCGTAATCATCGTTGTCCCAGGTCGCTCGCGTGACGACCATAACTGTCCTGGCTAGCGGGCATAATTGTCATGCCATGACGCTTACTCAGCTCAACGCGTTCGTCCTGGTGGCCCGGCTCGGCTCGGTGACCGCCGCCGCCAACGCGCTCGGCGTCAGTGAGTCAGCGGTCTCCCAGGCCCTGTCGGCGCTGCGGCTGCACCTGGGCGATCAGCTGGTCACCCGCGGCCCCGTCGGCATGACGCTGACCGCGGGAGGCTCCCGTTTGCTCGCCACCGCGTCGCAGATCGTCGTCCTCGGTGCCGAGGCGCACGCTGCCGTGCGCGCCGCGCAGGGCGCGCCCGAGCAGCTCCGGGTGGTGTCCACCTCCACCATCGCCGAGTTCGTGATCAGCCCGCTGACCGAGGCGTTCACCAAGCGCTTCCCCGGCTCGGTCGAGGTCTCGGCCGGCGTCGCGGTGACCAAGGAGATGAGCGTCCTGGTGGCCAACCGGCTCGCCGACGTCGCGATCTCGTCCGCCATGCCGGAGGATCCCGCCCTGGCCCTGGTGACCGAGCCGATCTTCAAGTACCGGCTCGTGGTCGTGACCGCCGGCCAGCCCCGGCTGCGCGGCGGCCCACGCCAGTGGCTGTGGTTCGTCGACCCGGCCGGCACGGATCCCGAAAGCGAGACCGGCCAGATGCTGGCCAGCCTGGGCGTTGCCGAGGACCAGGTCCGCGTCTTCCCCAACCAGACCGCCGCCTGGGCGGCCGCGGCCGACGGAACGGGCGTCGCGCCGGCGGTGGAGCATCTCGTCGCCCAGCGACTGCGCCGCGGCGAGCTGTCCCGCGTCGACGTGCCCGGCTGCCGGATGGACGCCTGCTGGCACGTCACCGTGCTGGAACGGCAGCACCAGAGCGCGGCGGTCAGCTCGTTCCGCCGCTACCTCGGCACGCCAGAAGCCATGCACCTGATGCGCTCGCCGGGCGGCGGTGTTCCGCCCTCCCGGTTCCGGCCGCCCGTATACGTCACGATCTGGAGCTTAGACCAGCGAAGACTCCAGAAACGCCCGCCTTAAGTAAGCACTTATTCCCCAGTTGCGGCCTGGTCCGGGCCGGCGGATTATGTGACGCGTTGACAGGCGATGGCGCTTGTCCAGATCAGGAGCATGCGGCATGCGAATTGAATCCGACGGGCACAGCCGCGGAAATCCGCGGCTCTATGAGCTGATCGAGCACGCTCCGAAGACCGGGAAGAGCCCGACCGTCTGGGCCTGGCCCGAGCTAATCGACTACCTCAAGGTGGCAGGCCAGCCGGTGGCCGGGCCATGGCCGCCGCACCAGCAGCCGCGACCGGATCCCGAGGAGGACTCGCTCCCGGTGGCCGTGGCCGACCCGGAATCGGCGCGAGACCCGGAATCAAGGCGAGAAGCCGACCCAGAGCCGGAATCTTAGGACCGCGCCCCTACATATCCTGCGACACCTGGAGGAACCTATGTATCCGTCGCGGTTCCGGTACGAGGCACCGCGTTCGCTCGACGAGGCGATCGGCCTGATGCACGATGGCGGGGATTACGTGAAGGTGCTGGCCGGCGGCCAGAGCCTGGTGCCGCTGATGAAGCTGCGCTTCGCCTCGCCGGAGCTCGTCGTGGACATTAACAACGTGCCCGGCCTCAGCTACCACCGGACCGGCCCAGACGGCAGCTTGCGTATCGGCGCCCTGTGCCGGCACGCCGACCTGGAGCGCTCGGACCTGCTGAAGACGACGCAGCCCACTATGGCCTCAGCGGCACCGCTGATCGCCGATCCCATCGTCCGCAACCGCGGCACCCTGGTCGGCTCGCTGTGCCACGCCGACCCGCAGGGCGACTGGGCCTCGGTGGTGCTGGCGCTCGGCGGCTCGGTGGTCGCACGGGGGCCGCGCGGCACGCGCACGATCCCGCTCGCCGGCTTCGTCACCGGGCCTTTCCAGAACGTCCTCGACCCGGACGAGATCGTCGAGGAGGCCGTAATCCCCGCGGCGAAGGGCATAAGGTCCGGCGGCTACCTCAAGCTGGAGCGCCGGGTCGGTGACTTCGCCACGGTCGGGGTCGCGGTGGCGATCGAAACCAGCGGCGAGAACGTGACCAGGGCGGGCATCGCCCTGACCGGGGTCGGCGGGTCCACCATCGCGGCCACCGCAGCGGCCGAGGCACTGGCCGGACGGCCGCTGACGTCCGACAGCATCGGGCAGGCCGCCGAACTCGCGGCGCAAGCCGCGCGACCGAGGACCGATCATCGCGGCAGCGCCGAATACAAGCGGCACATGGTGCACACGTTCGTGCTGCGCCTGCTGAGCCGCACGGACGCGGCAGCGGAAAGGGCAGCCTGACCATGACGATCGTTTACGACGACCACGACGGCCAGTCCACGGAAGAGATCCCGGTACGCCGGATCAAGTTCACCGTCAACGGCGAGAAGAAGATCGCCGAGGTCGAACCGCGGCTGTTGCTGGCCCACCTGATCCGCCGCGGGCTCGGCCTGACCGGCACGCACATGGGTTGCGACACGACCAACTGCGGCGCGTGCACGGTCCTGGTCGACGGCCGGCCGGTGAAGTCCTGCACCATGCTGGCCGTCCAGGTCGACGGGCACGAGATCAGCACGGTCGAGGGCCTGGCCACGGCCAGCGAGTTGCACCCTCTGCAGGAAGGCTTCAAGGAGGAGCACGGGCTGCAGTGCGGGTTCTGCACGCCGGGCATGATGATGGCCGCGAAGGCGCTGCTCGACGAGAATCCCGACCCGACCGAGGAAGACGTGCGGTGGGCGCTGTCGGGCAATCTCTGCCGCTGCACGGGCTACCAGAACATCGTGAAATCGGTGCTGTGGGCGGCCGAGAAGCTTAGGTCATAGGAAGGGCAGAACGTGTCGCAGGCACTGGACGAAATCAAGATCGGCGGGCTCGGCGCGAGCCGCAGGCGTGTCGAGGACAACCGCTTCATCCGCGGCAAGGGCAACTACACCGACGACATCACCCTGCCCGGGATGCTGCACATGGAGATCCTGCGTAGCCCGCTGGCGCACGCGCGGATCAAGTCGATCGACGCCAGCAAGGCCTGGGACATCCCCGGCGTCCACCTGGTCCTCACCGGCGAGATGATGGCGACCAGGAACCTGGCCTGGATGCCGACCCTGTCCTACGACACCCAGGCGGTGCTCGCCACCGACAAGGTGCGGTTCCAGGGTCAGGAGGTGGCCTGCGTCATCGCCGATGACCCGTACATCGCCAAGGACGCGTGCGAAGCCATCGAGGTCGAGTACGAGCCGCTGCCGCCCATCGTCAACCCGGACCAGGCGGTCGCCGAGGGCGCGCCGGTCATCCGCGACGACAAGGAAGGCCAGCGGGACAACGTCATCTACGACTGGGAAGTGGGCGACGCGGCCGGCACCGACCGGGCGTTCGCGCAAGCTGACGTGATCTCGAAGCTGAAGCTGCATTACCCGCGCTCGCACCCGTCGCCGATCGAGTGCTGCGGGTCGATCGCGGACTTCAACCGGGCCACGTCCAAGCTCACCGTGTACATGACCACGCAGGCGCCGCACATCATCCGGGCCGCCGTCGCGCTGGTCGCCGAGCTGCCCGAGCACATGATCCGGATCATCTCCCCGGACATCGGCGGCGGCTTCGGCAACAAGGTGCCGGTCTACCCCGGGTACGTCTGCTCGATCCTGGCCTCGATCCTGCTGGAACGGCCGGTCAAGTGGATCGAGGACAAGTCAGGCAACCTCATCTCCACTGGCTTCGCCCGGGACGTCTACCTGGACGGCGAGATGGCGCTGCGCCGCGACGGCAAGATCCTCGCCGTCCGGATGCACACCGACGCCGACCACGGCGCGTTCTTCTCCGACGCGCAGCCGAGCAAGTTCAAGCTCGGCCTGATCCACTCGGCCTTCGCCGCCTACGACATCCCGGTCGCGCACCTCACCGCGCGGGGGACTTACACCAACAAGGCGCCCGGCGGGGTGGCGTACCGGTGCTCATTCCGGGTCACCGAGGCGATGTTCTTCCAGGAGAGGATGGTCCAGGCCGCGGCCGACGACCTCGGCATGGACCAGGCGGAGTTCCGGCGGATGAACTTCGTCCGGGACGAGGACTTCCCGCACCGCACCCCGTTCGGCTTCCTGACCGACTCAGGGCAGTACGGCAAGTGCCTCGACGTCGGGCTGAAGGCCGTCGGCTACGAGGATTTCCGGCGACAGCAGGAGGAAGCCAGGAAGCGGGGCAGGCTACTCGGCCTCGGGATCTCCACGATGACCGAGCCGCTCGGCGCGGGCAATAGCCGCGAATACGACATCCTCGGCATCAAGATGTTCGACTCCGCCGAGCTCAAGGTGCACATGACCGGCAAGGCCATCGTCCGGACCGGCGCGCGAGGCCAGGGCCAGGGGCACGAGACGACCTGGGCCCAGATCGTGGCCCACGAGCTCGGCATCCCGGCCGAGGACA
>JBAUAY010001115.1:0-1881 GCA_049676235.1 Streptosporangiaceae bacterium | reverse complement strand
TGTTCCCGCCGGGCTAGCCGAAGCCGCTCAGCGCGCCGGGCTGGCCGCCGCCGGGGCCGCATTCGCGTGGCTGGTGACGATGTCTCCGGCGCTCAGCCGGAGACGGCGCCGTCTTCCTGAGCGCCGGGCCGTGGACGGCGCGCTCGCCGCAGTGGCGGCGCTCCTAGACAGCGTCGGAACGGGCCAGGCACCCGCGGCCCGTCATACGGCGGTCGAGAGCGTGCGGACGGCACGAACGACCGTGGCGCAGGGCGATGTGCCACCCGGGAATCCGCTAGCGCGGGCAGTGATCGCGGCCGAGGCGCTGCTTGAGGCCACCCTGCACATCGAGGTGGAGGCACCAGGGCGGCTGCGCCCGGACTGGGGTATCGCCGTCCGCGCTCTGATCCCAGCGGTGACAGGCCATCAGGTCCCGGTCACGCCGCTCTACGGCTCCGGCACACCGCCCGCCGCGGTCCCGCTCCTGCAGGCGATCGAGGACGCACGCGCGGATTTCAGCTGCCATGAGCCCGTCCTCACCGAGAGAGCCAGTCTTGGCGGCTGGCCCGGCATTGGGCCGCAAATCGCAGCGGCCCTGCGCAGGCACTCGGTCGTCCTGCCGTCGGCCGCGCGGATCGGGATAGTCGTCGGGCTCGGGGTGGCGACCGGCCGTGCGCTGGGCCTAGGCCATGCCTACTGGATAGGCCTCACGGCGGCCGCGGTGCTACAGGCCAGCAACCTGATGATCACCCGGCGACGTGTCGTCCATCGCCTCGCCGGGACGGTCATCGGAGTGGGTCTGGCGTTCGCCGTCCTCGGCTGGTACCCGCCGATCTGGTTCGTCGTGATCGCAGTCGCAGTCTTCCAGGGTCTCGTCGAGCTGGTGATCGCCACCAACTACGGGGTGGCGGTCGCAGGTATCACCGTCCTGGCCCTGCTCCTGTTCCACGTCGCCGCTCCGGGGAAGGAAGCGATTACGATCACCATCGGCTCCCGCCTCGTTGACACCCTGATCGGAGTGGTCCTGGCCCTGGTCCTCCGCCAGCTGCTGTGGCCGAGGGCGACGCTGCGCCGGCTGCCGAGCGCGCAGGCACTGACGCTGCAGGCGACGAGCCAGGTACTGGCCGAGGCCTGGGCGCAGCAGCCGGACTCGCAGCTGCTCGCTGACCGGCGCCGGGCCCTGCAGGGGACCCTGGCCGTGCTCCGCGCCGTACACGCCGATGCGGCGGCCGACGCTGGCCTGACGTCTGAGAGCACGGACACCGCGTGGCCGGTCTCGGCCGGAATCGAGGAGCTCGCGCGTCTTGCCTTGTCGTGGCCGGCTTATCGGCCGCGGCCTGAGCCAGTGCAGGCCGCGGGATTGCGGCAGCATCTGGAGGAGCTGGCGTCGGCCATTACCGAGGCACGACCGCCCGGTACGACCATCCCGGCGCTGCCCGGGCAGCCGCTCACCGAGGCCGCGACCACGGCCCTGACCTCGGCGGTGACAGACGCCGTGGAGTACTCAGCAGAACCGCCGACAGACAGCAAGGCACATCGCGGGCGTCGTCACGATGCGACGCAGCGATAGCATTCCCCTGGTTATCGCATCGCGCCCAGGCAGGCGAGAAGAGTAGGAGGGCCAATGGTGGCGGTACTCGTCGGCTTCATGGGCGCTGGTAAGACCACGGTTGGACGCATCATCGCGGAGCGCCTCGGTCAACCCTTCGTGGACAGTGATGTGCTGATCGAGCAGCGCCTCGGCCGCGAGATCCGGGACATCTTTGCCAACGAGGGCGAGGCCTACTTCCGTGAGCTTGAGCACGCCACCGTCGCCGACCTCGTCCGCGGCCCGGAAGCGGTCATCGCGCTCGGCGGCGGGGCCGTCCAGGACCGGCGAACCCGCGCGGTGCTGCGTAACGC
>JBAUAY010001114.1:0-10723 GCA_049676235.1 Streptosporangiaceae bacterium | reverse complement strand
ACCCCTCAGCTGTGGAACCGGGACCCCCTCAGCCGCGGAACCGAACCCCTCAGCTGTGGAACCGGGACCCCCTCAGCCGCGGAACCGGGAACCCCTCACCTCATCACCCGAGCCCTGTCGTCATTTCACTATTGCCCCGTTGTCCTCCGGGCACGCACTTGCCCCACCCGTATGGGGCGCCAATTCAATGAACGTGGCGTTCTACTGATTCTTTTAGGTAGAGCGCCACGTTCATTGGTTACCTGGTCGCGCAGAATGGCTGGGTGGAGCTTTTCGTCAGCTGGCACGAGTGGGGGCGGGCCGAGGCTGAGCTTGGACAGCGGGTGCCTGCCGAGACGGCGGCGAGGGTAGGCGAGGCGGTCAGGTACGCGATCGCCTGGCACGGCGACCAGCGGCGTCCCACCGGCGCGCCGTACCTGGACCATCTGCTCGAGGCCCTCGAGGTGCTGGTCCGCGGCGCGGGCGTCACCGACGCCGAGGTGCTGTGTGCGGCCGTGCTGCATGACGTGGTCGAGGACACCCCGTGCACCCTGGAGCAGGTCGGCGCGGCGTTCGGACCGCAGGTGGCCGAGCTTGTCGGCTGGGTGACCATTCCCGAGCCGGGTCCTGGCGAGGACAAAACCCAGGTCAAGCAGGCCTGCCTGCGACGGCTGCGGGACGCTCCCCCGCGGGCGCGCCTGGTCAAGCTGGCCGACCGGGCCAGCAACGTGCAGACGCTGCGCAACCTGGCCCCGGACCGGCAGCGGTACTATTTCGCGCAGACTGTCAGCTATATCGTCCCGCTGGCCGGGGCGGACCCGTGGTTCGCCCGGTGGTACGCAGCCTGGCAGCGGGACTTCGCCGACCTAGCCTGAGGCGAGCGCGTCCGGCTCGGGCTGGCCGGCGGCCTTGCGTCCGGCCTTGGCGACGAGCAGCCACAGCACCATCGCGGCTGGGTAGATGAAGTAGCCGAACCGGGTCGACGGCGCGAGCACGAACATGGCTGAGAGCCCGAGAACCAGCCGGATGGTCGCGGCGGGCACGTCCCGGGGCGGCCGGACCACCAGCGACACCGCGATGGCGAGCCCGGACGCGATGAGCAGGATGACGACGATCGTGTGGCCGACGGGCCCGGTCTGCGCGAGCACGTGGCCGAGTAGCGGACTGGCTGCCTGCGACTTGACGCTGGCCAGGCCGAGCGGGAACAAGATGGTGTTCTTCACCAGGGAACCCGGCTTGAGCACCGCGAACGGGCCCACGATGACGACGACCACGCTGAGAGCCACCGCCGTGAACCGCCACGCTGCGCGCTGGCCGTCGCGCACGTAAAGCAGCGCGAACGCCACCACAAGCGCGGGCCAGGCGGTCGCCTTCATCGCCGACGCGACGCCCAGCGCCAGCCCGGCGGCCACCAGGTTAGCCCCCTGCGGCCGCCAGAGCAGCGCGAAGCCGAGGCACAGGAAGGCGACCATCGGCACGTCGGTGCCGCCGACGCACAGTTCGAACGCGATGATCGGCGAGGCCGTCAGCAGCAGAGCCCACCGGACACAGTCCTTGGCCCCGGCGATCCGCAGTGCGGAGGCGAACACCACGAGGAACACGGTGCCGAACCAGACCCGGGGATCGGTGATCAGGCTGTGGCCGAACAACGCCTGCGGCACGCCGAACGCCGCCATCAGCGGCAGGTACGGATTGTACTGGTTGGGGTTGGTGGTGTTGGCCAGCACCTGCGAGCTCCGGTACGGGGTACCGTCCTTGATGAGCGTCTGGGCAGAGGTGGCCACGACGCCGACCTCAGGTTCCCCGTGGCCGTGGGCGACCATCCAGAGCAGCGGGAACAAGATGGCGCCGCAAAGGATCACGCCGAGCGCGACGTCGACGCCGCGGGTTCCCCGTGACCGGCCGGCCAGGACGGCGAGGGCGGCCACCGCGTAGGCACAGGCGGCGGACAGGCCCCACAGCCGGTGCAGCGGATCGTGGCTGAACAGCGAGACCCCGCCGGCGAACAGGGCCGAGGCGGCCAGCCCCGCGGCCAGCCAGGTCCAGGGCAAGGTGGTAACGGAATCCCACCCTCTGGACATGGATGTCACCGCGCCGCCCTCGACCCCCGTCGTTGGCGCAAGCACGCGAGTGTCGCGTCTCTGCACACGACATACCTTACGCGCTGCGCCGCCGGGCGCTCATCATCCGCACGGGCGATAGACCCTCATCCGCGCGGAGGAGGTACCAGGCGCCGTAGGAGCACATCGTCTCTGCAGCGCGATCAGCGCTCTTCGTTTACCAGGGACGAAAGCCTCTTCGGTCACCGGCGCCACCCTGGCCGTCGACGGCGGCATGTCCAGCTGAGCCGCCCCCAGGCCGGCGGGCGGCGATGTCGCCGCCCGCCGACTATTTCCACTGCAACTGCGGCCCGGGATCACGCGGGTATCCCGACGCCCGCGCCCCCCTCGTGCAGGCCCCGCTCCAATACCCGGTGAATCCGGCCGCGGCGAGCCTCGGCTCCCCACCAGCCCGATGGCTCACTGCCTTCTATATATACCGATAGGCGATACATGAGTCAAGGCCGCCTGGCGCGCTGTCTTCGCAGGTGACAGGCTGTTAGAGCCTCGTTCGGTTCAGATGATGGGCGGTCGGCCCGCGCGGGTCATCCGCCAGGCGGTGCGCAGCGAGATGGGGTGACGCAGGCCTGGGTCGGCCCGCCAGCCCTCGGCGAAGCCGGCGAACCAGGGGCGCAGGTGGCCCGGCTTCACGCGCTCCCGGGCGACGGTGAGCGCCATCCAGTCGGCCAGGTAGGCCACCGCGAACGGCCAGGGCAGGTTGCGGCGGGCCAGCAGGACCCGGTTCCGCCCGTCCCGGCGGCGGAACGTGGCGTGCCGCGCGTTCGGCAGCGTGTGGTGGCACATCCGGGTGCCGGCGTCGTATTCAAGCCGGTAACCGCGGTCCATCAGCCGCCAGGCCAGGTCGGTCTCCTCGTGGCCGTAGAAGAAGAGGTCGGGGAGGCCGCCTGCCTCCAGGTAGGCCGAACGCCTGATCGCCGACGCCCCGCCGAGGAACGTCGTCACGACCGAGGAGCGGTCCGGGTCTCCGGCCCGCAGCCGCGGCACGTGCCACCGGGCGCCTGGGCCTCCGTCGGGGTCGACCACTTGCATGGACAGCACCGCCAGCGCCGGATCGGCGGCAAATCTGCCCGCGACGTAGGCGGCGAGCCCTGGGTCCGGGTACCAGCCGTCGTCGTCGAGGAACAGCACCACGTCGCCGCGGCACGCCTCGACCCCGGCGTTACGCCCGGCGGCGACCCCGACGTTCTCCGGGAGCCAGACGGCCCGCACGCCGGCGGGCAGCCCGGTCACCTCGGCGCCGTTGCCGACCACGACCACCTCCACCTGGGCGCCGCGCTGGGCCAGCACGCTGTCGATAGCCCGGATGACCTCGGCCGGGCGATCCCCCATCGTGAGGATGACGCAGGACAGGGTCAGTGCCACCTCCTGCTCCCGGCTGGCCGGCTCGCTCATGCTCACGTCGGTCACCCTCGCCTCCTCTTCCTCACCGCAGGCGCCGGGACGCCACGATGGCCACCAGGTGCGCCACCGCCATGACCGCGCCCACCACTAGCGTCGCCACGACCAGCACCCGGGTGGCGGTGAGGGTGCCGGTGGCCGCGTCCACGATCGCCGCCACCAGGATCAGGACGGACAACTCGACGGCCTGGATGATCCGGTGCACGCGCAGCGCTGACGCCAGCCGCCTGGCCAGTGCAAGTCCCCCTGAGCGCGGCGCGAGCGCCTGATCGTCGTGCTTGCCGTCCAGCCCGGACGAGGCCCGGGCCACCACCACGCTGTCGGTCTCCGCCTTGATCAGCGTGGCGCAGATCGCGGCGGCCAGTCCCGCGCTCACGTAGCCGCCGGCCAGCGAGAAATGACCCTGCGCACGGACGCCGAGGCCGGCCAGCAGCAGTGCCTCCGCGATGTAATGTCCCATCCGGTCCAGGTAAATGCCAGCCGCGGAGAACCGGCCGGTGAGCCGGGCTAGCTCCCCGTCAGAGCAGTCGAACAGCAGATAGAGCTGTATCAGCAGGGCTACCCCGACGGCCGCGGGCAGTCCGGGCACGGCGGTGAGCACGCCCGCGGCGGCGCCGGAGATCATGAAGCAGACGGTGACCGCGTTCGGGGACCAGCCGAGCCTGGCGAACATGACGGTGGCGTACGGGGACAGCCGGCGCATGTAGAGCCGACCGAACCAGTGCTCGTCGTTGAGCCGCGCCAGCACCTCGGGCGGCTGCCCCTTGGCGCGCACCTCAGCCAGCGTCGGTCCGGACATCATCCTCCGCTCTTGACCGCCATGGCGAAGTCCTCCACTTGCCGCGCGATCGCGCACTCGTCCAGCGCGAGCCGTTCCAGGATGGTGTACCGGCCGGGCCTGGTCGCAGGCGCGTGCAGCACCGCCTGGGTGAACTCGGCGTGGCTGAGCCCGAGGTCGGCGGGCGTCCGCGGCAGCCCGTGCCGGGCCAGGCAGGCGGACATGAGCGGGCCCAGGTGGTCATCTCCGCGCAGGTGAGTGCAGAACAGCGCGCCGATTCCGGCCAGCTCACCGTGATTGCCCGCGCCGGGGAACAACTGGTCGATGGCGTGCAGGATCTCGTGATCGCCGCCGCTGCAGGGCCGGCTGGATCCGGCCACCGTCATCGCGATCCCGGACAGCACCAGGGATTCGGCCAGCACGGTGAGGAACTCGTCGTCGCTGACCGTGCCCGGCTGGTGCAGCACCGCCTGGGCGGCGGTCCTGGCTAGCGTGACGGCGAGCCCGTCGACGGGCTCGCCCCGGTCGGCCGCGGCCAGTTCCCAGTCCGCGATGGCGGACAGGTTGTTCACCACGTCCCCGATCCCGGCTCTGACCGAACGGGGTGGTCCGGAGCGCACCCGGTCCAGGTCCACGATCACCGCGACGGGCGGGACCACCCCGTAGGAGCCCTTGCCTGACTCGTGCTCGAGCGAGCTGATCGGGGAGGCGATGCCGTCGTGCGCCAGGTTGGTGGCCACCGCGACCATCGGGATCCCGGCCATGTGCGCGGCGAACTTGGTCACGTCGAGGGTCTTGCCGCCGCCGATGCCCGCCACGGCCTCGTAGGCGTCGGCCCGCAGTTGCTTGCCGAGTGAGACCGCGCAGTCCACCGTGCCGTCCTCGACCCGGAAGACCTTGGCCGGACCGAGGTTCTCTGGGTCCAGGTCGGCGAGCACGCTGTCACCCTGACCGCGGCCGACCGCGATGGCGACCCGGCCCTCGGTCACGATCCGCCGGTCGGCGAGCAGCGCGCCGAGGTCCGCGACCGCGCCCCGCCGCACGTCGATGACGAGCGGCGCGGTGAGGATGCGGGCCAGCAGCGGCATGAACGTCCTTCCGGCGTTTCCGGCAAACTTCCGGTACGCCTTAGCTAACGACGGCTATCCGGGAGACTACCGGGTCACGAACGGCAGCACGGCCGCTCGGCCGAGGCCATCAGCAGCGAGCGGCGATCTCGCGAGCCCGACGCAGGTCGGCGTAATTGTCGACCTCTACCCACTCGACCTCGCCGATGGGCGCCACCCCGATCGCGCCGCCGCGGTCCGTGAGTTCCTGGAAACCGTCTTCGTAGTACAGCGAGGGATCCCGGCGCCAGGTCGCCTCGAGGGCCGCCGCGAGCGGCGCCGCGGCGGAGGCGCCGATGAGCGTCGCGCCGATGTACTCGCCGTACGCCAGCCCGGGGTCCATCAGCTTCGTGATCCGCGTGAGGCGACCGTCCGAGTCGATGATCACCTTCATCTCCTCCTCGGCGAGGCGCTTGATGTCATCGACGGCGATGATGATGCCGGGCTGCGGTGCGGCAGACCCCTGCTCGGCGGACCCCTGTCCGGCGGGCCCCTGTCCGGCGGCCAGCAGCGTCTTCTCCACCGAGACCGGATGCACCGTGTCCCCGTTGACCAGCAGCGCGCCCGCCGCGAAATGCTCACGGGCCAGCCAGAGCGAGTAGGCGTTGTTCCACTCCTCGGCCCGGTCGTTGTCCACCAGCGTCAGCCGGACCCCGTGCTCCCGCTCCAGGCCGGCCAGCCGGTCGCGGACCGCGTGCGCCGCGTAGCCGACCACGAGCACGATGTCATGGAGCCCCACCGCGGCCAGGTTACGCAGCGCGATGTCGAGGATGGTGACCCGGCCGTCGACCGGCAGTAGGGCCTTCGGCAGCGCATCGGTGTCGGGCCGCAGCCGCCGACCCGCGCCCGCCGCGAGGACCATCCCGATCAACCGTCGTCTCCGTCCGTGGACCGCAGCCATCCGGTGAGGAAATCCCAGATCAAAAGCAACCAAAGATAACCCGAAAGCACGGCGTAGGCGAACGGCGCGATGCCAGCCAGGGCGGCCACCCCGGCCAGCAGCATCCGCCCCTCCCAGCCGAGGCCGAACACGTCGGCCGGGATGCCCCGGCCGACCCTGGCGCGGAAGGCCAGGTCGACGTGCCGCATGACCACGGCGGCCAGCAGCGTGAAGACCAGCCACGGGGCCACGTGGTGGGACAGGCCGAGGGCCGCCAGGAACACGCATTCGCCCGCCATCAGCAGCGCGGGCACCAGCCAGTCCAGCCGTCCGTCATGCGGGTGCCAGGCGCCCAGGGCCGCGAGCATCATCGCCTCGACCGGCGTCAGCACCAGGATGCCGGGCAGGTTCGCCAGCCCGAGAGCCGCCAGGACACAGGTCACGAGCAGGCCCACCAGCACCGGCGGCAGCGGCGGCAGCCTGCCCTGGACCAGGCTGCCGACCCAGCGTGACAGTTTGCCGTCGCCGCGGTAGGCCGCCAGCCCGCCCCCGGCTGGCTGGATCACCGGGTCCAGGCCCGCCGACCGGACCATTTGCCCGGCCAGAACGTATCCCGCGGCCAGCACGCCCCAGCCCAGCAGCACCACGAAGGTCAGCCGCGGCCCGAAGAAGACGGCGGTCACGACGATCACGACGAACCGCTCACCGGTCGGGAGGGTAACGGCCTGCTCCACGGTGCGCAGCACCGAGCGGGGGAACAGGATCCCTGGCGTCCGGGCCGTGTGCTCGTAGCCGAGCTCGGCCATCCGGCGGATGGCCATGACCAGCACGGCCGCGATGGCCAGCCGCCACACTCCGGCCTGGCCGGCGCCGCCCCAGCTGGCGACGAAGGTGTTCTGCAGCGCGTAGCCGAACGGCCCGTCCAGGCCGGCCACCCCAGCCTGCGAGCCGACCCCTGGGGCCAGACCGGAGCTGACAGCCAGACCGGAGCTGACGGCCAGGCCCGCATAGACCGCGAGCTCGGTCAACAGCAAGCATGCGGCCCCGAGCCAGGCGACAGCGGGCCTGATCCGCCCCTTGCGGCTGGTCGCCGCGAGCAGCGAGCCGGTCCTGGCGAACAGGAACGATCCGGTCAGCGCCGCGATGGCCGCCAGCTTGGCGAGCACCGCCAGCTCGGAGAACCACACGGCGGCGGTTAGCCCGAGGCCGAGCGAGATCCCGTACAGGGCCGCCGGGGTGAGCTTGCGCCACGCCGCCCACCTGGCCATGTCGCGGGCGGCGGGGTCGGCGAGCAGCTGGGCGACGGCGCCCTCGCTGTCCGGCCCGGCGTCGAGGATCCGGACCCGGACACCGCGGTCGGTGAGCTCGCCGATCAGCGCGCCAACCGCGGCGGGTCCCGCGTGCGTGGCCGCGAGCGATTCGGCGGACTGGGCCAGCGCGTCCAGGTCAGGCGGGTCAACGATCAACGCCCCAGTGGCCAGCGACTCCGGCGGCCCGCCGGCCGCCAGCCGGGTAGTCCGGACGGTCCCGGCGTTCACCCCGGTGAAGGCCGCGGTCCCGCCGACGCCGAGCAGCCTGGCCAGCACCGGCTCGGGGACGGTGTCGGCACCGACACAGATGAGTACACGTTCCCCGGCCGCCCGCGCCGCGGCGGCGACGGTCAGCAGGCCGGGGCCGGTCTGTTCGGCCGCGTCGACCCGGCGCACGCCAAGAGCGGCAAGCTGGCCGCACAGCCCGGCGTCGGCCTCGTCCAGGTTCCCCGCCAGGACCAGCGCTACCGTCATTCATGTCCTCCCAGCGGCACAGGCCGCCGTGACTCGCGCCTAGCGTCACAAAATGTAGCCGGCGGTCACGTCCGTGGCCGGGAGGAACACGCCGGACAGCAGTCTCAAGCCCGCTGGACAACCTGTTCAGCGCATACCCAGCGTGCCCCCGGCGAAACGGCCCCGCCAAGCTCCCGCCATCGACACCGTGTGCTTACCGCGCGGACGCCGCGGGAGAAATACACACGATCATGCGCGGGTAGAGTCCGGCTCATGCGGATGGTCGCGGTGGTGCTCGGCGGCGGCGTGGGTCAGCGGGTGGGCGCGGGGATGCCGAAACAGCTGCTCACCCTGGGCGGCAAGACGCTGGTCGAGCGGTGCGTGGCCGCCTTCGATCAGGCGCCGGGCATCGACGAGATCCTGGTGGTGATGGCCCGCGGGTACACCGGGCAGGTCAAGGCGATGCTCACCGACGCCGGGTACCGGAAGGTGGCGGCCGTCATCGAGGGCGGCGCGACCCGGCCGGACTCGACCCGGGTGGCCCTGGCCGCCATCGCGGCCGCCGGGCCGGGTGCTATGGCCGGCCCCGCGCCGGGCGACTGCGGCGTGCTGCTGCACGACGCCGCCCGCCCGCTGGTGGACCAGCGGATCATCGCGGACTGCGTCGCCGCGCTGCAGACGCATGACGCGGCTGGGGTGGCGGTGCCCGCGTCCGACACCATGGTGGTCACCGACAACGGCGTGATGCAGTCGATGCCGCGCCGGGAGACGCTGCTGCGCTGCCAGACCCCGCAGTGCTTCCGGCTCCCGGTGATCACCCGGGCGCACGAGCTGGCCGCGGCCGACCCCGACCCGGGGAGTTTCGCCCCCACCGACGACTGCGGTGTCGTGCTCCGCTACCTGCCGGACGTCGACGTGTACATCGTGCCGGGCAGCGAGCGCAACATCAAGATCACCTACGCGCACGACCTGGCCATCGCCGAGGCCCTCCTCAGCGGTTCGCAGGACGGGCCGGCGGGCTAGCTGCGGACCGCCTGCTTGACTAGGGTGCGGCCGAACTCCCAGATGAGCCCGCTGCCCCGGCTGGCGTCCTCCAGCACCTCGCCGAACGCCTCGGTGAACAGCTTCACCTCGGTGTCGCCGATCATCAGCGGCGGGATCAGCTTGATCACCTCCATGTGATCGCCGGACACCTGGGTGAGGATGCGGTGTCGCTGGAACAGCGCCACCACCACCATCTGCGCGAACAGGCCGACCCGGGCCTTCTGCAGCATGTTCCAGCTGGTCCGGGCGCGCAGCGATGACGGCTTGTCGAACTCCAGGCCGATCATCAGCCCGCGGCCCCGCACGTCGGCCAGCACGTCGAAGCGCCCGGCCAGCTCGACCAGCGCGGACCTCAGCGCTCCCCCGGCCCGCGCCGCGTTCTCGACCAGCCCTTCGTCGTCGAGCACCGCCAGCGAGGCCAGGCCGGCCGCCATGGCCAGCACGCCGCCCTTGAAGGTGGTGCTGTGCACCATGACCCGGTCCATCGAGGAGTAGACCTTCTCGAAGATCCAGTCCTTGGCCAGCATCGCCCCGACCGGCACGAACCCGCCGGATAGCGCCTTGGCCACGGTGACGATGTCCGGCACGACCTCCTCGTGCTGATAGGCGAAGAACTTGCCGGTGCGGCCGAACCCGCTTTGCACCTCGTCACAAATGAGCAGCGCGCCGTGCTCGTGCAGCAGCGCGGACGCCGCCGCTAGGAAGCCGTCGGGCGCCATGTGCACGCCCTTGCCCTGGATGGGCTCGATGATGAAGGCCGCGACGTCGCCCTTGCGCAGTTCGGCCGCGAGCGCGTCCAGGTCGCCGAGCGGGATGGAGGTATCCGGCAGCAGCGGGGCAAACCCCTGGCGGAACTCGGCTGAGCCGTTGATGGACAGCGATCCAGTGGTGAGCCCGTGGAACGCGTGGTCGCAGTAGATGACACGCCCGCGCCCGGTGGCGTACCTGGCGAACTTCAGCGCGGACTCGACCGCCTCGGTGCCGCTGTTGCAGAAGAACACCCGGTCTAGGCCGGGCGCCTTGGCCAGCAACCGCTGCGCGAGCAGGCCGGGCAGCGGCCCGCAGTCGAACTGGGTCCAGTCGGCCAGGTGGGCGTCGAGTGCGTCGTGCAGCGCCTGGCGGATCACCGGGTGGTTGCGGCCGGCCGCGAAAACCCCGAAGCCGGCCAGGAAATCGGCGTACGGGTGGCCGTCGGAGTCGTACAGGTAGGCACCCTCAGCCCGCTCGTAGACCTTGTCGAAGCCGATCGCATGCAGCACCTTGGGCTGTTGCGGGTTGAGGTACCGGCCGTACAGCTCATATCCGTCGTCGCGATGGGCCGCGAGCAGTCCCGGGAGGTCGAAGTCCATGGTTCATTCTCCCCCTACCGCGGCTGCTCCTTCCGCTTTCTTATCTTCCGAACGGACACGGGTGTCAGCTTCGCCGGACCGGTGCAGCTTGCGCGGGCTGGTGAGGAAGCCGGTCCCCCAGCACATGTGCATGACGCCGAGGACGAGCGGCACGCGGATCCGCACGCCCCTCGGAACGCTCCGGGCGAGAACGGTTCCGACGGCGGTGATACCGGCCAGGTAACTGACCGGGATCACGAAGCCGGCGGCCAGCCAGCGCACGCCTAGTGGCGCCCCGGCCGCGATTCCGGCCAGCCCGGCCACACC
>JBAUAY010001113.1:0-2425 GCA_049676235.1 Streptosporangiaceae bacterium | reverse complement strand
TGGCCGCCGTGGCCGCGCGCGTGCTGGCCCGGTGCCGCCCCGACGGCGCGGCGCTGCCCGCGGAAATCCACCTGTTCGCCCCCGTGCTGCGCGACGCCGGCCTCCTGCAGGCCCACGCGGGGGGGTCTGGGGGGGTCGTCCCCCCGGGGGAGCACTGACGTTGGCTGTTCCCGAGATAGCAGGGCTAGCGGCGGCCAGGCTGTGGGCCGCCAGCAGGTTCCCGTACCTGGCCACCGGAGTGTTCGGCGCTCAGGTGGTCGCGGAGCGGGGCAGCGGCACGGTGTCGGTGGACGAGAGCTGGCGGATGCACGCGGACCCCGAGCTGACCGCGGCCTGGACCCCGGCGCAGCTGGGCAGCGTCCTGATCCATCACGTCTGCCACCTGCTGCGGACCCACGGCGAGCGGGCGCAGGCGGTGGGCATCAGGCCGGACGAGGCCCGTACCTGGGTCCGCGCCGCCGACGCCGAGATCAACGACGACCTGGTGCCGGCCGGGCTCGACCTGCCCGGCCGGCCGGTGCTCCCCCACGACCTGCGCGCCGAGGACGGCCTGCTGGCCGAGCAGTACTTCGACGGGATCCGCCGCGCCCAGCAGGCGTCCGCCCAGGAGGCGAGGGGCGGGCGGGAGGGGGGAAACCAGGATCGTTCGGCCGCATCGCAGGACGGGGAAACGGCGGGATCCTGGCTTGACTGCGGAAGCGGCGCGGACGGGATGCCCCGGCCCGGCCAGGGCCCGGGCGGCCTTCCGGCCTGGCAGGCCGACCTGCTGCGGCGGCAGGTCGCGCAGGACGTCGTGGCGCACGCCAAGCAGCCAGGCACCGTGCCGGCCGGGCTGCTGCGCTGGGCCGAGGAGGTCCTGTCCCCGAAGGTCAACTGGCGCGCCCTGCTCACGGCCGAACTGCGCCGCGCCGTGGCCGAGGTCTCCGGTGCGGTCGACTACTCCTACCGGCGGCCGTCCCGCCGGTCCGCCGTGTCCGGCCAGGTCGTGCTCCCGGCGCTGCGGCGGCCGGTGCCACAGGTGGCCGTCGTCTGCGACACTTCGGGCAGCATGACCGCGGACCTGCTCGCGATGGTGCTGGCCGAGGTGGAAGGCCTGCTGCGAGCTCTCGGACTCGCCCGGCAGGTCCGCGTGCTGGCCTGCGACACCGCGGTCGCGTCCGCCCAGCGGGTCAACTCCGCCCGCCAGGTCCAGCTGACCGGCGGCGGCGGGACCAACATGGGCGCCGGCATCGACGCGGCGGCCGCGCTGCGGCCCAAGCCCGCCGTCACGGTCGTGCTCACCGACGGGTACACGCCGTGGCCCGCGGCCGCGCCGAAGGGCATGCGGATCGTGGTCGGGCTGCTCGGCGCGCAGGCGCCGGACGCGCCGCCGTGGGCCCGCGCCGTCCGGGTGGAACGGGACTGAGCTCGGTTTGCCTGACGGCGGGCAGAAGTGATCTGCTAACGGGCGATGAATACCAGGCCAAGACAGCAGATCCTGACGATGATCGCGATCGCGCTTACCTTCGGGTCGGGCGCGACCGACGTAGCCAGCTTCACCCGGCTGGGCGGCGTCTTCACCAGCGTCATGACGGGCAACATCGTGCTGGCGGGCCTGGCCGTGGCGCAGCGGTCGCTGTCGCTGGCCGGCCACACCGCGGTCTCGATCGCCGGGTACATCGTCGGGGTGGCCGGCGGCACCTGGATCGCCCACGGCTTCAAGACGGCCAGCCCGGCGAAACCCGCTGACGACGAGGGCCGGGCCAGCGTGCTGCCTGCCCACGTCAACTGGACGCTGTTCGCCGAGCTCATCTTGCTGGCCGGGCTCACCGTCGGCTGGGAGGTCACCGGCACCCGCCCGACCGGGTGGGCGCAGTACTGCCTGCTCGCGGTGACCGCGGCGGCCATGGGCACGCAGGCGTCCGCGGTCAAGGAGATGGGGCTGACCGAGGTGTCGACCACGTTCCTCACCGGTACTCTGACCGCACTGGTCAGCTCGCTAGTCAGCCCGGGCCAGGACACGCCGCACGGTGCGCGGCGGTTCGGCGTGCTGATCGGGCTCGCGGTCGGCGCCGGCCTGTGCGGCCTGCTGGTGGCGACCGCGGCGGACGGCGTCCCGGCCCTGCCGCTGGCCGCGCTGATCGCCACCCTCGTGCTGGCTTCGGTGCCGATGCGGAACGGCCGGTAGCCTCGGGGCTGCAGATCGGCGTGGGGCGGCTCTCGCGCGGGAGCGGAATGTCACTGGGCGGTGGCAGCATGCCGACATGAGACCAGCATTGAAGGCGGGACTGCTGCCGGTCTGGCGGGACCGCGACACGCTGCAGTTCGGGGTGGATCCGCGGCGGGCGGTCGCGGTGGCCGGGCTGGGCCAGACCGCCGCCGTGCTCAGCCTGCTCGACGGGAGCCGCGATCGTGACGGCGTGATCGCCGCCGCGCGGGGGTACGG
>JBAUAY010001112.1:0-11982 GCA_049676235.1 Streptosporangiaceae bacterium | reverse complement strand
GGCGGCGCCCCAGGCCAGGGCGGCGGCACGTTCGGCCCGGCAGGCCATGGTGGCGCACAGGTGCTTGACCGCCTGGAACTCACCGATCAGGCGGCCGAACTGCCTGCGGGTCCCGGCGTAGTCGGCGGCCGTGCCGCTGCACCAGGCGGCCACCCCGGCGGCTTCGGCCGCGAACAGGGTCGCCGCCAGGTCGCGGACGCTTTCCGTACGCAGACCGGGCAGGAGGTTCTCCGGCGGGATGACCGTATCGCTGAGCCGGACGGCGGCCAGCTCGCGGGAGAAGTCGAGCGGGGCGAGCTTGTCGACGGCCACACCCGGCTGGCCCGCCTCGAGCAGGAACCACACGTCGCCGTCGGCGTCGTCGTCGGAGGGGGCGGCGGGGGCGAGCAGGTGGCCCGCGGCCCACAGGACCGGGCCGGTCTCGCCCGTCACCCGCAGCCCGCCGTCCGCCTGGCAGGTCCCGGTCAGCGTGCCGGGAACGAGCGCGACGCAGGCGGTGGCCTGGGCCTGCGCTGGGAGGAGTTCCTTCCGGCCGCTGCGGGCGAGCAGCAAGCCAGCCAGCGCGGTCGGCAGCACCGGGCCAGGGGCCAGGGCCCAGGCCAGCTGCTCGAGCGCAGCGGCCAGGTCGGTCACCGTGCCGCCGTCCTGGGGGATGGCGAAGACGCCGAGGGCGGCCAGGTCGCTGAGGAGTGCGGTGCTGGCCCCCTGGCGGGCGTGGGCTACCGGGGCGGTGCGTTTGGCCCAGTCGCGGAGGGATGCCCGCAGGGCCTGCTGCTCCTGCGTCATCGCGATCGGCACGACTGTCCTCCCGTTCTTATAGTCCGAATTAGAACACGTTCCACCTGTAGGCGACCAGGTTGCGTGAGCAATCGCTCGCGGTGCGCTTGGTAGGCTTGTTACGGACGGAAACGGTGAGGGATCCTTATGCCACCCACGAGAACACGTACTACCGACGCGCTGAGCGTGGTCGGCGACGCCGAGTTCGGTTCGGCGGCCCAGCGCGAGCGGCGCAAGCGGATCCTGGACGCCACGCTGACGCTGGCGTCCAAGGGCGGCTACGACGCGGTCCAGATGCGGACCGTGGCCGAACGCGCCGACGTGGCGCTCGGGACGCTGTACCGGTACTTTCCCTCCAAGATCCACCTGCTGGTGTCCGCGCTGACCCTGGAGCTTGAGCGGACGCAAGACAAGCTCGACCGCCGGCCGCTCCCCGGCGAGACACCCTACGATCGCATCCTGCACGTACTGTCCCGGGTCACCCAGACCATGCAGCGCGAGCCGATGCTCACCGAGGCGATGACCCGGGCGTTCATGTTCGCCGACCCGAGCGCGGCGGCCGAGGTGAACACGGTTGCCCGGCAGATGGAGCGGATGTTCACCCGGGCCATGCACGAGGGCGAGCCCTCCGCCGACGACATCGCGATCGCCCGCGTGATCGGCGACGTGTGGCTGTCAAACCTGGTCGCCTGGGTGACCAGGCGGGCGTCGGCGGACGACGTGAGCAGCCATCTCGAACTCGCCGCCCGCCTGCTGCTGCGCTGAAGCGGGCTTGGTTGGGGCGTGCTCGGTTGGGGGCGCCGCGGGGACCGCCGCAGCGCCCTCGGCGGCCGCTGGCTTGGCGGCCGACCGGAACGCTGCGGCGGAGGATGGACGGGCACGCTAGCCGACGCCGGGAGGGCCGACTGCCCTGCGGCCTCCCAGCCGCTGACATTCATCGTCTCACTAGCGCCGCCAGGCCAGGGTTTGGCCTGGCGGCTTCCATCAGGCACCGGCATCGGTCAGCCGAGACGCGACATCACGAGCGTCATGGGCACCAGTGGATCATGTTGACCGCAGCGGTGCGGAGAAGCTCCTCCGGTAGCCCCGGGAAGCTGGCCGCTGTTGGCGGCTGGCGTCCGATGCCTAGTGTCACGCTATACCTGCATCAGGAAACTAGCAAGAAATTTCCGGAATCTGCTAATTTATCAGGACGGCGGGCTGGACCTTCCTCACCTACGCCGGAACCGGACGGGCGGGAACGTACCATCGGCGACATCTCGGCCCGGCTGGCCGGCACTGACCGCCCGGCTGCCGCTGCGCCGAGACGGGCAGATCAGCGGGAGCCGTAGTTGTAGTTGTAGGTCGAGGAGTCGCTGGGCGTGCTGCCACCGTGGCTGGATAGCACGTTCACGGCGAGGACGGCCCCGCCGATGGCGACGGCAAGGCCCATGACAACCGCAATGATCAACCGGAGCACCACACTCCCCTTTCTGGCGTTCTGGCGTTCGGGCGTTCGGGCTGGACTCACTGGGTCAGGGCACGGTGAATGTCACCTGGGCGGCTCGCCCGGTGAGCTTCCTGAAGCTCACCGGCTCGACCGTGGCCTGGTACTGGCCGGGGTGCAGCCCGGTGATCGTGGCGCTGTCGGTTCTCCTGGTGGCCACCGGAGTACCGCCGAACTCGCCAGGACCTTGCAGGTAGACGAGATAGTTGAGGCCCAGCCCTGCATCGGGCCAGGTCAACGTGACCTTACCGGCCCGCGGCCGGGCTCGCACTGACGCCACGGCGGGCACCGGCGGGCAGCCGCTCGGGAAACTCCAGGCGTCAAACCATTGCGACGGGTCCTGCGGCACGATCCGCGGATAGACCGGCGGTCCGCTCCGCACCGCATTGACCTGCGCGCCCGCGCCCTCCCCCAAGGCGGCCAGGGGCACGGCGATGAACCGCGGCATGGTCACTGTGTTGGTGAAGGCCGACATCGGCACGCAGCCGGTGGTCACCGCCTCCGAGTTGACGTTGTAGCTGATCACCAGCATCTGGTGCCCGGAAAGCGCGGGCTCGACCCGCGCTTCGTACAAGATGCGGTAGTCGTGCGCGGCGTCAAGCCCGATGGCCGGGTCCCGGTACAGCAGCCTTCCGTCGGCGAAGTCGAACGGCCCCCACGGCGTGCTGGCCGGGTAGGCGTCGATATCCGGTGCGACCGCCGACCCGGCCTGGATCAGCCAGTAGCGGTGCCCGGCCTGGACCACGCTGAAGCCGGATGACACGGTAGCGCCGCTGCCCGACAGCCGCACCGGCCGGGCATCGGCCTGCCCGGCCGACCACACGCCGGCGCCCGCGTAGAAACGCCACGCGGAGAACGCGGTCAGCTGCGACACCTGAACCCGGGCCAGGTAGAGCTGGCGGCCCGGGGCCGACAGGTTCGGGCTCTGGGTGCCGTAGATGTAGACCGTGTTCCCCTCCTGCAGCAGCGACGCGCCCCACAGGATCGGGGTGCCGCCCGTCGGCGGGGTGTAAGACGGCAGCGAGATCAGGTCTGGCTGGGCCACCCCACCGTACTGGTGCCCGCGGTGGCCGGCCGAGCTGAGCTGGCTGACCGGGAAGGTGGCGATCACCGTTCCGTCGGGGACGAAAGGAACGGTGCCGCCCAGGTAATGGTTGTAGAACTTGACGACTGTTCCTCCGGTGCTGATGCCGTCCTCTTCCCAGTACCGGTCGGCCGGCACGTGGGATCCCGTCGGGGGCGTCCCTACCACGGGGGCCGCGTCGCCCCGGCCGCCGCCCAGGCCGGTGCAGGCGTCGCCGCCGGTCAGGGTGACGAACGTACTGCCCGGCCCGGTCTTGGTCTGCACCACCACCGAGTTGTGCAGGAACCCGCTGAGGTGTGAGAAGCCGATGGTAGGACCGGCCGGGCCGAGATAGGTATCGGAGAAGAACCAGGCGAGCTGCGAGGAGTTCAGCCGGATGGCGGAGACACCGTCGCCGCCGGCCCAGTCGGCACAGGTGGAATGATCCGAGTAGGCGACCCACTGCGCATCCAGCGCGGCCGGGTCCGGCTCCGCCGATGAGCCTGAAGGCACCGATGAGCCACGAACAAGCACGGGCGGGTGGGTGCTGTAGACGACCGGGCGGGGGTGGCCCGGCGTGGAGATTAGCCAGCCGAGCGTGATCCCCAGCCCGGCGACAATCCCGATGACCAGGCCGCCAATCTCGAGCCCGCGCCGGCGACGGGCAGGGGCATGGCTCGGCCGCGTTCTGCTGCCGGACAGTTGCGCCATCGGAGAGTCATTCCTTCCGGGCGTGCACCAGCAGGATGGACGCGGCGGACGGCCACCGGCAGAATGCCCGGTCGAGCGGAGCCAGCGGTCGCGGCACGTCGTGGTACCGCGCCCCGGTTACCGTAACGCAGCAGAACCCGCTAGCGGTGAGAAATTCGGTCAGCGCCCGGCGGGTGAACAGGCGCAGGTGGCCTGCTACCACACGGCCCGGCCTGCCGAACACTCCGCGCAGGCTCACCTCCGAGAAGATCGGCTGGATCCCGAAGGCGAGCAGCCCCCGGTTGTACCACGCGGCCAGGTTCGGCGTGGACAGCAGCAGCGAGCCACCAGGCCGCAGGATCCGCCGGGCCTCGGCCACCGCCCCGTCGGGGTCCACCAGATGCTCGATCAGCTCGCTCATGATCACCACGTCGGCGGCGCCATCCGCGACCGGCAGGCTTTCCCCGGACACGCTCGCGCGCATCACCGTGAGGCCTGCGGCTTGCGCCTGACGCAGGGCGTCGCCGGACCAGTCGATCCCGGCGAACCGGTGCGCCGGATTGTGCTCCGCCGCGATGGCGAGCGCGGAGCCGTCGCCGCAGCCCAGGTCGATGATGACCGCCGGGCCGGTTACGTCACGCAGCATCCCGGCCAGCATCCGGGCCTGGCGCCGGGCCCGGTCCAGACCCGAGCGGAGCGGGACATCAGGGCGCTCGTAGAACTCCTGGAGCGGGTCGCCCGGCGCCGGGGCGGTCACCGTCATGACGGCTTCCCGCCTCGCTTGATGGCCTCGTCAGCCACCTCGGCGAACCCTTCCACGGCCGCGGACCAGTGGAGCTGGAGCGCGCGGGTGCGCGCCGCGCGGCCGAGTTGCTCGCGCCGCCGCTGGTCGATCGCCAGCGACGCCCATGCCGAAGCGAACTGGCCCTCGGTCGTCACCAGCACCCCGGTCTGGCCGTGCACCACCGAGTCACGTACCCCCGGCACGTCAAAGGCCACCGCGGGAGTACCGCGGATCGCCGCCTCGGCGACCACGATCCCCCAGCCCTCGATCAGCGCCGGATGCAGGAACAGCCACGCTGAGCACATCAGCCGGTGCTTTTCCTGATCCGACACCCGGCCGGTGAACACCACGCCGGGCCCGGCCATCGCCTCCAGTCTCGGTCGCTCCGGCCCGTCCCCGGCGATCACCAGCTTCCCGCCCACCACGTGCCGCACCCGATCCCACAGCCGCAGCAGCAGGTCGAGGCGCTTGTAGTCGGCGAGCCGACCGAACGCGAGGAACATCGGTTCCAGCGACCGCGGGGTCGGCGGGTCCGGCGCCTCGACACCGTTGCAGATCTGCCGGATCCGGTCCTGGCCGACCCCGATCCGCTGCAGCGACTCCGCCGTGGACGGGGACACGGTAAGGAACAGGTTCCCGCGGTGCGCCCAGGGCATGACCACCCGCTCAATGTTCCGGCCCACCGTGGAGAACGGCGGGCGAAACCGGATCGACCACAGCTCGGTGTGCATATGGTTCACCAGGCAGAGCACCGGACGCCGGCACCACAGCGGCGCCAGAAAGGGCATCCCGTTGCAGACCTCGACGATCAGGTCGTAGTTCCTGAAGTGCCGCAGGTAGGCGAACGGCGCGCGGAGGAACTGGGAGTACGTGCCGCCATTGCGCATCACGCGGTACGGCCGTTCGGCGACCGAGCCGCCGCACATCAGGGTCACCTGGTGGCCGCGGGCGAGCACCCCGGACGCCAGCCGGTCAACCAGCACCTCGGATCCCCCGGCCTGCTGGTTGGCGAGGTCCCGCCAGGCGACGAACAGGACGCTCTTCGGCTCGACGCCGGTGCCGATCGGTTCCGGCAGCCCGTAGTCGGGCCACGACCCGGGCCCGGCCGACAGATCCGGGGCATGGCCGGGCACGGCAACTCCCGGCTCGCCAGCCAGGCTGGTCTCGCCAGGCACAGCGCCTGCGTCATCATTCATCGCGCGGCTCCGGGCCAGCCACAAGGTGACGCGTGAGTCCGCGTCACAGCCGTCAGAAGATTGCAGCATGTTTGTGTGGATACGTGCTGGTAGTCAAGACACCGGAGTCAGCGCCCCCGGTAGCGGGAGGAGTAAGTGACCCAGACTACTTCAGCAAAGCGCCGAATCTAGGCAAGTCGGCCGACATGTTGCGCGGGCCTCGCCGGCATCGTCGCTGGCCAGCGAAGCTACCACGAGGATCGGCTGGTGCCGGAAACCGGCCAGGTAACGGTGTCATCACGTCTTGTCTCCGGACACGCCGGAAATCTGCGCAAATCATGCGCTCCGCATGTACCGCGCAGTAGCATACGGCGACCTATATTCACGATGCCGATACTCTCCCGTCATGGTTACGGCCGAGAGCGGTCAGGCTCGTGCTTCGACGCACGGACCGTGCACGACGCTCAAGGACCTGGATGAGCCTGCTGCCGCCGATTCGCCCATACTGTGCCGGTCAGGGGGACCGCTCCGACGATCAGGCCTCCTACTCCGGCCTGCTCAGGTCGATCAGGCTGCTTCGCCTATTCCGGTCCGAACAGACCGACCCCGAGAGGTTCTACGCGGGTCTCGCCGAGGATGCCGCGCGACAGGTGGCCGAGCACGGCGAGCTCAGCGGCCGGACGGTCGTGGACGTCGGCGGCGGGGGCGGCTGGTTCACCGCCGCCTTCCGGGCCCGCGGCGCGCACTGCTACCTGTTCGAACCCGATCCCGCTGAACTGTCCTTCCGGACCGCCGTACCGGTCGGCGCGTTGGTCGCGGACGGCTACTGGTTGCCGGTTCGCGACGGCGGGGCCGACGTAGTGTTCTCCTCGAACGTGCTCGAGCATGTCCCCGATGCGATGGGCCTGATCGAGGAGATGATCCGGGTGACCCGGCCGGGCGGGCTGGTGTACCTGTCGTACTGCAACTGGTACTCCCCCTGGGGCGGACACGAGATGTCGCCCTGGCACTACCTGGGCCCGCGGTACGCCGAGCGCCGGTACATCAGGCGCTATCAGCGCAAGCCCAAGCACGAGGTCGGCGTCAACCTGTTCCAGGTGCACGTCGGCCCGATCCTGCGGGCGTTGCGGGCCCGGCCGGACATCCAGATCGTCGAAGCGCGGCCCCGCTACTACCCGCGTTGGTGCCGCCTGCTGGTACAGCTGCCCGGCCTGCGTGAGGCGGCCACCTGGAATCTCATGCTGATCATGAGACGCGTCCGATGACCACCCGGGCCCGCGGCGAGCGGCGGTTCGCCCAACCGCAGCCGCGCGCAGACGCAGGCGAACGGGACGAGATATCCGGCAGGCCGCCGCGTAGTCCGGTGCTGCGCTGGTCCGGCCTGGTCTGGCTGGGCGCGTTCGTCGTCCTGCTCGCGAACGACCCGGGCCGGATGTTCTTCGAGACCAAGCTCAGCGTGGATCTCGATCCGTCCGGCCTCTACGCGGGCCTGTGGCACCTCATGGATCCGCTGAACACCTTCGGCGCCCTGAATAACCAGGCGGTCGGCTACGCCGTGCCGATGGCGCCGTTCTACCTCGCCGGCCATCTCGCGCACGTTCCGGTCTGGCTCACCGAGCGGCTGTGGCTCTCGCTGATCATCGCGGTCGGCTTCGCCGGGCTGGTCAAGCTGGCGGAAGCGCTCGGCATCGGATCGCCGGCCTCCCGCTGCCTGGCCGGGCTGGTGTTCGCGCTGTGGCCGACGTTCACCATCGTGATCGGCTCCACCTCGTCGGCGGTGCTGCCCGGGATGCTCGCCCCGTGGGCGGTGCTGCCGCTGACCACAGCCGTACGCGGGCGGGGCAGTGTGATCGGGCCTGCCGCCCGCTCCGGCGCCGTAGTGGTGTGCATGTCCGGGGTGAACGCCACCGTGACCCTCGAGGCGCTGCTGCTGCCTGGCGTGTTCATTCTCACCTACGCGCGCGGGCGGCGGCTAGCCCGGCTGGCCGTCTGCTGGGGTATCGCGGTGGCGATGGCCACCGCATGGTGGGCCCTGCCGCTGCTGCTTCAGGGCAAGTACGCGTTCAACTTCCTGCCTTATGTAGAGCAGGCGTCCACCACGACGGGCTCCATGTCGGCCGCCGCCACTCTGCGCGGCGCCGGCAACTGGACCGCCTACCTCAATCTCGGCACGCCGTGGCTGCCTGCGGGCTGGGCCATGGTGAGCACCCCCATGGCGATCATCGTCGGCGCCATCGCGGCCGCGTGCGGCCTGTACGGGCTGGCGATGCGCAGCATGCCGGCCGCGGCCTGGCTCCGGCTGTCCGTCGGCATCGCGGCGGCCGGCGCGCTGGCCGGTTACGGCGGGTCGCTGGGCGGGCCGTTCCACGGGCCGGTCGACCACCTGCTGGACGGCGCGCTCGCCCCGTTCCGTAACGTGTACAAGCTGGAACCGGTCCTCGCGGCCGCGCTGGCGCGTGGGCTGGCGCACGCGGCCGCGACCTGGCTGGCGAGGACACCGGGCAGGCAGGCGACTCCCGTCCAGCGGGTGTTCGTGTGGGAGGCCAGGGCCATCATCGGCATCGTGGTGATCGGGCTCATGCTGCCGTACCTGTCCGGCCGGGTCCTGAACCCAGGCTCGTTTTCCGCGGTGCCGCGCTACTGGTATCAGGTCGCCGCGTTCCTGGCCGAACGGTCGCCAAGGAACACCGCGCTGGTAGTGCCCGCGGATACGCACGGTGAGTACCTCTGGGGTGATCCGATCGACGATCCGCTGGTCGCGCTGGCCAAGTCACCGTGGGCCGAGCGCGGCCTGGTGCCCTATGGCGGCGCGGGATCGCAGATCCTGCTGGACACCGCGGAAAACGCGATCGAATCAGGCGAACAGGTCAGCGGCCTGGCCGGCTACCTGCAGCGGGCCGGCGTCCGCTACATCGTGGTGCGGAACGACCTGGACCCGCGGCAGGTGGGCTACACGCCCGCGGCGCTCGTGCACCAGACCCTGGCGCTGTCCGGGTTCACCCGGGTCGCCTCGTTCGGGCCGCCGATCGGCGGCCCGCAGATCGAACCGCGGGCGACCCGCGCGCAGCAGGCGGCGCTGCCCAGCTACCCGGCGGTGGAGGTCTACGCCGCGGCCGGGTTCTCGGGTTCCGGGCCGCCCAGCCCGGTGAGCACCCTGCCGGTCAGCCAGACCGTGCTGGTCAACGGGGGACCGGACGCGCTCCTGCAGCTCACAGGGCAGCACCTGCTCGGCTCCGGCCAGCCCGCCATCATCGCCGGGGACCCGCTGCCGACCAGGCCCGCGCAATGGGCGGTCACCGACGGGCAGCGGCGGGCCGACACGCTGTTCGGCCTGGTCAATGACAACGTCTCCTACACCTACACATCGACCGAGACCAACCCGGTCGACGCCAGCCAGCTCGGCCGGGCGGGCGGCCCGCCCCGGCAGCTGCTGCCGGTGCCGGCCGCCGGGCACCAGACGGTGGCCGTGCTGTCCGGCGCGGCGAGCGTGACCGCATCGTCCTACGGCTCCTGGATTGCCGACACCCAGCAGGAAGACCCGGCCAGCGCCTTCGACGGCGACCCGGCCACGGCATGGGCCGAAGGCAGCGAGGAGACGCCGGCCGGACAGTGGATCCAGATCGGCTTCGCCCGCCCGATGGACCTGCCGGCCAGCATCGGGATTCGCCTGCTTGATGACAGCACGACCCGGGAGATCGCCAGCAAGCTCCGAGTGTCCACCGCGGCCGGCAGCGCCGTCACGGACGTCGCCGCGGCCGGCGCGGTCCAGCCGCTGAAGGTGGTCCCGGGCCGTACCGGCTGGCTGCGCATCACGATCGCGGACGCCCGGCGAGTCCGGCTGGGCTATCCCGGAGCGGGAATATCGGACGTGCTGATCCCCGGCGTCACGGTGACCCGCCTGCTCCAGCCCGCGCAGGACCCGGCCGGACGGCAGGCGGCATCGACCGTCTTCTCCTTCCAACAGCAGGTGCCGTCGCCGTCCACCTACGCCGACCCGGCGGCCACCCCGCCGATGGCCCGGACGTTCACCCTCGCCGACCCGGCGACCCTGCGGCTGCAGGCTTCCGCGCTCGCCGGGCCCGGCCCGGGGCTGGACGCGCTACTCGGCACGATCAGCCCTCCCGGCCCGGGCATGCTGCAGGTCACCGTCGCGTCGACACCGGAGGCGCTGCCGCCCGGGTTCCCGGCCAGCCTGATCACCGGATCGGCAGGCATGCCGTGGACCGCCGACACCGCTAGTCCCGTCATCCACCTGAGCTGGCACGGCCAGCGCCGTATCGCGTCCCTGATCGTGCGGCCGGCCGCCGGCTCTCCGTCCACGCCGCAGACCGTCGAGATCACCAGCCCGAACGGCACCCGGCAGGCCAGCATCGGAGCCGGCGGCCTGGTGCGGTTCACGACACCGCTGACCACCGACCGGATCGACGTGTCCTTCGCGCGCGTGCACGCGGCCACGATCGTCAGCGCGACCGGGCAGGTCGCCACGATCCCCGTCCGGCTGTCTCAGCTCTCGGTGCCTGCCCTGGCGGCCCTGCACCCGGTCACGCCGGACGAACGGACAACGTTCACCGTGGCGTGCGGGAAGGGCCCCGCCCTGACCGTGGACGGGCGGATCTACCAGACGTCGGTCACCGGCACGATCGGTGAGCTGAGCCAGTACCTCCCGCTGCAGGTCCGACTGTGCTCTCCGGGCGGCACGCTGAGCTTCGGCGCCGGGCGGCACACGCTGACGGCGGCACCCGGTACGTTCGCCATCGCCGACGTCAGCCTGGCCAGCGGGGGGGTGGCCCGGTCGGGCGCCTCGCGTGCCGTGACCATCGACAGCTGGCAGCCGGACCAGCGCCGGCTCGGCATCGGGCCGGGAGCGGCCTCGTACCTGGAGGTCCACGAGAACGACAACCCCGGCTGGGCCGCCGCGCTGAACGGGCGGGAGCTCACTCCGGTACGCCTCGACGGCTGGCAGCAAGGCTTCATCGTGCCGGCCGGGACCGGCGGCACGATCACGCTCATCTTCCGCCCGGCCGCGACCTATCACCTCGCCCTGGTCGTGTCGCTGCTCGCCATCGTCATCCTGCTCGCCATCACAGCGTGGTCATTCGCCGGCCGCGCCCGCCGCGGACGGGACCCGGGCTCTCACCTGACGGGGCCGCAGGGGCACGCCTGGCTGGGCGTGCTCGGCGTCACCGCGCTGATCTTCGTGGCAGGTGGCCCGGTGGCGCTCGCCGTTCCCGTGCTCGCCTACCTCGCCGGGCGGCCGCGTCCGCCTGGGAAAACGGACTCCGGGACGTGGTTGCCGTGGGTCGCATTCGGCGGCCTGGTCGCATCAGGGCTGCTGTCCGCGGCGCAGCCGTTCGGCGCTGGCCTGCTCGGTCCCTTCGGCGCTCTGGCGCAGGCGTGCGCGCTGGTCGCGCTGGCTGCCGCGCTGACGCCCGCCGTTACCATCTCGATCCGGCGCCGACCGACCTTCCGGCACACGCCGGCGGACGCGACGCCCGCCACGACCGCAGGGGAGGCGCACAGATGAGTGCGGTGTCCTACGCCGGCATCCTGCTGGCGCTGCTGGCTACCACGGCCTACAACGTGGGGCTCATCCTGGAAAAGCGCGCCCTCGGGCACATGCCGGCGCTCGACCTCCGCCGGGTGCCGCACGTGATCGTCAGCCTGCTGACCAGCCGGGCCTGGCTGAGCGGGTTCGCGCTCATGCTCATCGGACTGGCCTGCCAGACCATCGTGCTGACGTTTGAGCCGGTCAGCGTGGTGCAGCCGGTGCTCGCCTCCGGTGTGGCGCTGGTGCTGGTGCTCTCCCGGCTGATGCTGCGGGAGCGCCTGCGCCCCGCCGAGACCTGGTGCGTAGCGGCGATCGCCGTTTCCGTGATCCTGCTGGCCCTGTCGGCGAGCGGCGCGCAGGCGAGCCATCATGCCAGCCCGGGGTGGGTGGCGGCGGTCATGGTCCCGTCGGTCGTCGTCGGCCTGCTGGTCGCGGCCGTCGCGCTGCGCGCCCGCAGGC
>JBAUAY010001111.1:0-1817 GCA_049676235.1 Streptosporangiaceae bacterium | reverse complement strand
GTCCGGCCGCGCGCCGCTTCGGTCCCCGCGCCCAGGGTGAGCCTGGTCGACGACGCGTCGGATACCGCGACCGTGGTCGAAGTGCGGGCGCACGACGCGCCGGGGCTGCTCTGGCGGGTCGGCCGGGCGCTGGGTGAGTGCGGCCTCGACGTGCGCGCGGCCCGGGTGGAGACGCTCGGGGCCGAGGTCGTCGACGTGTTCTACGTGACCGACGGCGACGGCAAGCCGCTGGCCGTCGACGACCTGCGGCACACGATCGTGCACTCGGTCCTGGCCGCGTTGGGCGATTAGCCAAGGGTCACCCGGGCTTAGCCGGTGACAGGACCCGGGTACCACGGACCGTTCGGTAGCCTGGGTGTTGTGTTTGACACCCTTTCTGACCGGCTGACGCAGGTTTTCTCCTCCCTGCGCGGCCGCGGTCGGCTGTCCCCCGCCGACATCGACGCGACGTGCCGTGAGATCCGCATCGCCCTGCTCGAGGCGGACGTCGCGCTCGCGGTCGTCAGGCCGTTCATCGCCCGGATCAAGGAACGGGCCAGCGGCGAGGAGGTCTCCGCCGCGCTGAACCCGGCCCAGCAGGTCATCAAGATCGTGAACGAGGAGCTCATCGGCATCCTCGGCGGCGAAGCGCGGCGGCTGCGGTTCGCTAAGGTGCCGCCGACCGTGATCTTGCTGGCCGGCCTGCAGGGTTCGGGTAAGACCACGCTGGCGGCCAAGCTGGCGCTCTGGCTGAGGGAGCAGGGCAACACCCCGATGCTGGTCGCGGCCGACCTGCAGCGGCCGAACGCGGTGCAGCAGCTTCAGGTGGTCGGCGAGCGGGCCGGTGTCCCGGTCTACGCGCCGCAGCCCGGCAACGGCGTCGGCGACCCGGTGGCCGTCGCGCGGGACTCGCTGGAAGAGGCCAGGCGCCGCCAGCAGAACATGGTCATCATCGACACCGCGGGCCGACTGGGCGTCGACGCGGACATGATGGCGCAGGCCGTCGCGATCAGGGACGCTACCCAGCCGGACGAGATCTTGTTCGTGGTCGACGCGATGATCGGCCAGGACGCGGTGGCGACCGCGCAGGCGTTCCTGGACGGGGTCGGCTACGACGGCGTGGTCCTGACCAAGCTCGACGGCGACGCGCGCGGCGGCGCCGCGTTGTCCATCGTGGAGCTGACCGGGCGCCCGATCATGTTCGCGTCCTCGGGTGAGAAGCTCGAGGACTTCGACATGTTCCATCCGGACCGGATGGCGTCGCGGATCCTCGACATGGGGGACATCCTCACCCTGATCGAGCAGGCCGAGAAGACGTTCGACGCCGACCAGACCGCGAACCTGGCCGGCCGGCTCGCCTCCGGCGAGGGCTTTACCCTCGAGGATTTCGTCGAGCAGCTGTCCATGGTGCGCAAGCTTGGGCCGATCGGGAACCTGCTCGGCATGCTGCCCGGCGCCGGCCGGTACCGGGAACAACTCGACCAGGTCAACGACAAGGACCTGGACCGGGCCGAGGCGATCGTCCGGTCCATGACGCCGGAGGAACGCCGCAACCCGAAGGTCATCAACGGCTCCCGCCGGGCGCGCATCGCCATGGGCGCCGGGGTCGCCATCGGCGAGGTCGCCCAGCTGGTCACGAACTTCTTCGAGGGCCAGAAGCAGATGAAGGCGATGTTCAGCGGCGGTATCCCCGGCATGCCGCCGGTGCCCGGCCTCGGCGCGGCCCACCGGGCCGCGGGTAAGTCGGCGCGTAAGAAGGGCAAGAAGAAGGCGCCGCGCAGCGGTGACCCGCGCCGTGCCGCCGAGCTCGCGAGCGGCGGCGGCCAGCAGGATCAGGC
>JBAUAY010001110.1:0-10818 GCA_049676235.1 Streptosporangiaceae bacterium | reverse complement strand
GGGCTTGCTTGCCGGAGCTGCGCTAGCTGAGTCTCAAGATCGGGAGTGCTCACTTCAGTGACAGCGGCCCGAAGGCGTAGAAAACACCGATCGCGCCCTTGGCGAGCGGCTGGGCGTTCTGGTTCATGTTGCACTTACCAGACGATAGCTTTGGGGCGTCGGCCGTGAAGGTCACCGTCGCCTTCCCTGACCCCTTCGCGTCAGCGAATGATCCCGTGCTCTTAGCCCCGTCGATCGTGTAGTTGGCAATGGTAGTGAAACTGAACCGGCACTGAGCGGCGTTGACTATCTTCGGTGCCTGGTTAGGGTTCGACACGATGGCATTGACGGCCATGTCGCCCGCTGCCGTCTTGAACACGGCGGCCTGGTGGGTAGCGTTCGTATTAGGTGGCGAGAACGTGCCGGTGGTGTTCACCGGACCCGTGAACTTCAGGTGGAATGTGGTGGTGTTCGCCAGCGCAGCGGCGCCAGTCACCTGCCCGGTCAGGATTTCGCTGCCGGACTTGGGCGCAGCGGATGCCGTAGCGGAGTGCGTCGCGGTAGCGCTCGTGCCGGATGAGGAACACGCCGCAAGCCCGGCAACGAGCGCAGCGCCTCCAGCAAGCATGGCCAGTTTCTTCATGAGATTTCCTTCCCGTCGCGGGTCTGACGTTGTACCCGGCGACACGGACGGGTCGTCGGGGTGGACGGGTCATAATTCCCGACCAGGCAGTAGCTATTACTGGGGCTGACAGTTGTTGTTACTGGTAACTTCGACCTAAATGAACACGGCCAGCGCCATTCCAAAAATGAGTCCCCAATGATTTCCATGGCACCTCCCGCCGTTCAGATCCCATTGCGGGGGTGGCAATGCGCTGTTAACACGGAGCGGCGATGGCCCCGTCCTGATACACCCCGATGACCGCAGGTCATGCACGGGTGGGCCAGCTAACCGATCGCCGCTGACGGAGACGGACGCCAGTGGACGTGAGCGACCACGACGGGGTAGCCGTACGGGTACTGAACAGCCTTGGCGTTGACCCGAACAGGGTCCGTCAGCAGGTGATTCGGCTGGTGTCGGCCAGGCGGGTCCAAGAGGAGCCTGGAACCGGCCGCTCCGCTGGCCGGGGGAAGCGCAAGCTGTTGTCTGAGCTTCGCGGCCATCTCGACTCGCTGGACTGGCGCTTGTCGGTGCTGGAACAACGCGTAGGCACCGCCCCCGGACCTGGCCCAGCTCGACCAGGAGATCACCCAGGTCCGCAGCGACAAGGAAAGCGCCATCGACGCCCAGGACTTCGAGAACGCGGCCGTGCTCCGGGACAGGGAACAGCAATTGCTCGGTGACAAAGCCACTCGCCAGCAGGAGTGGGCAGCCCTCCCTTCCTTGAGCGATGAGGTCGAGCGACTCCGTGATCTGCTCCGCCGGTACGGCATCGACCCGCAAGACGGTGTGGCATAGCCGAAGGCCAAGGTCCTGCCTGCACGGCACCCAGTCCGGCGCTCCCCGCGCCGTCCCAGCAGCCGCTGGCAGGACTGGCGCGGACCGCTAGGGGATTATCTTCGCCGCAGCGCGGCTCCGGCGACGATGACCAGCAAGACCACGAAGATCACCGTGCCGGTGATGATATCTGTGCTGGTGTAATGCGGAAGGTGCGCTGCGATCTCGAGCCTCCAGCTGCCCTCACCAGGCACATCCAGAATAAGCATCCAGCTGCTCGGCCGGCGAGCTCACCGCCTAGTTTGCTGCCGGTGTCGTCCACCGCCTGGCCGACGGCGTGGACCCGGGCGTCATCACCACAGCCGAAGCAGCCGCGGGGTCGGTGCCGGGAGTCATCCACGCGCACGCCCGGGCCCGCTGGACGGGACGGACTTTGCGGGTGGAAATCGAGGGATGGGTGGACCCCGACCTTCCCGCACGCGAGGCCGATGCGATGGGCCGCCTGGTCGCCGAGTCGCTTTCCCGGCAGCTCCCGGAGGCGGGTAGCTTCACGTGGACAATCCGAGCTGCACCGGCCTGACTTCGCGTGCGATCAGGGGCAACCGGGGCAGGCGCCGCTGACCTCCCAGGCTCACAGGTCATCCGCGCGCCGCTGAAGCGGCCGCACTTCGATCGTGCCGATCCGGGCGACCGGGTGCCGGGATGCTACCGCGACCGCCTCGTCGAGATCCGCGCACTCGATCACGTCGTAGCCGCCGATTTGCTCCTTGGTCTCGGCGAACGGTCCGTCGGTGACCAGCACCTCCGAGGCGCGCAGGCGTATCGTCCTCGCCTCGCGGACCGGCTCCAGGTAAGCACCGTGCACGGCCACGCCGTCCCGGACCATCTGCTCGATCCAGGCCGAGGTGGAGGCCTCCACCTCCGCCGCCTGATCGGGGCTCAGTTCGATACCCTCATCGACGCAATGAAGCAGCATGTAGCGCACGGCTCCTCCGGTCCTGTCCTCGATGGTTCCCGCTGGCGTTCGGCGCCCCGGCCCCGCGGCAGGTGCCAGCCTCCTGCAGCGTCGCGTTATGCCTGCCAGGCACACCCGGTAACGACCCGCGGTTGCCCGTCTGTCATCGGCACGACGAACGGCGATGCCCCGGATGGACAGCGCCGCCGAAACCGGCAGCCTGGCGTGTTTCTGCTCGGGGATTCCCGCCGGGTGGAGAAGTCCGCGCCCGGCTCCTGGTAGGGCCTCCCGGCGGAGCGGGACACCCGGACCGTTCGGAATAAGGGGTTATAAGCCGCTCGGCTTGGGGGCGGTGCAGGAGATCTGCGGGTCGAGGCCGACGTAGTTGAGCGGGCCCGCGACGATCGTCAGCGCAATCGTGGCTGCCTGGGTGCAGCCGAGGTTGGGCGCACTGAAGTAGCCGCGCTGCCCAGCTGCGGCTGCTCCGATGATCAGCCACAGGAAAAGGACAATCACCGCTGTCCTGCTCAAGATCGTCTCCTCCGCCGGCCAGGACACCTAGTTTGCTGCGATAGTAGTCGCCGAATCCCGATGTGGGGCATCGCCGCGCCGTTCACTCCCGGTTCAGGAAAGCCTGGACCGCGGCCTTGCAGGGCTCGCGGTCGTAGCTGGCCACGTAGGCGCCGGCCATCCTGACCGGGTCACCGAAGAAGTAGTACTCGTACAGTGCCTGACGGCCGGAGAAGGCGGAGATGCAGGTGTCCCAGACCAGGCGGAACAGCCTGACCCGCTCCGCACCGCCCAGCGTGGCGGACTGCAGGTAGGTCTCGATGTCGGCTGCGGCGGGGCCGGTCACGTCGGCCGCCGTCGGGGTGGCCATCAATCCGGACGCGCCGAGCTTGCGCAAGATCTCGGGGAACCGCTGGTAGAGCTTCGGGTAGAGATTGCGGGCGGTGTTCAGCGGCGCCCAGGCCGGGGTGAGCACGCCGAACTCGTTCGGCGCGGCGTCGGCTTCGGCCGCGCGCAGCAGCGCGCGCAGCGTCTCCAGCGTGGTGATGACTTCGGCCACGTCGGCCTGGACGTGGCCGAACTGCTCGATGCCGATGGCCTGGGTGAGCAGGGAGACCAGCCCCAGGATGTACTCGGTCTTGGCCGTAGTGCGGGTGACCACCTGGTGGGTCATGTGCACGACGGCCGAGGTGTGTGCGTAGAAACCGTTGCATAGTTCGGGGTCACCGAGGACGAAACAGCGCTCGTAGGGAACGTGCACGTCATCGAAGATGACGACGGCGTCGGTTTCCTCGAACCTGGAGCCGAGCGGGTGATCGTGCCTCGGCCGGCCGTAGTCGAGCGGCTCCCGGGCCAGGTAGCGGAGCCCGGGCGTGTCGTTGGCGATGGCGCAGGCGAAGGAGTACTGCTTATCCTCCGGCGAGTTGCGCAGCACCGTGGAGGGGAACACGAGCAGTTCATCGGCGAACGGGCCGATGGTGGCGAGCAGCCGGGCGCCTCGGATGACGATGCCGTTGTCGTCCTCGCGGACGATGTGCGCCATCAGCGCGCCGCCGGCCTGCTGGCTCGCGGTCATCGCGCGGTTCGCCTGCGGCGGGACCAGCGTATGCGTGCAGAGCAGGTCTTCCTCGCGGATCTTCTCGTAGTAGCGCCTGATGTTCTCGCCGAATCCCGGACCGGCCTGGCCGAACCAGCCTTCCGCCGAGGCCAGCGCCATCAGCGCACTGTTCAGGTAGTCGCCGGTGCGGCCGAGCATGCCGAGCGAGCGGTCGGCCCAGGCCTTGAAGGCCTGCTGGCGCTTGGTCAGGTCGTCGGGGGTTCTTGGCTGCAGGAAGGAAGTGGCGACCGGCTCGCCGGTGGCCGGCGACGGATAGGTCAGAATGTCCCGGAACGCCGGGTCGTGCTGCATGTCGTAGAGGTCGGCGTAGCTGCGCACGACGTTGCGGAAGGCCGGATGATCGGCCACGCCGCCGGTCAGGGTCTCGCCTTGGATCTCCACGTGGACGCGGGCGGCGGACAGCCGCTCGAGGAACTCACTGCCGCTTCGTGCCGCCATACCCGGGACGGTACCGTCAGTACATGGGCGCTCGTCAAGCACGCACGTCTGTGGCTTCGCGGGTCACTTACCTGCTCGAGCCGAAGAACTGGCTGATCGTCACCGTGATCGCTATCGGAGCGCATGGCGACGGCCTGGCGGGCGCCGGCTGGGGGGTGCTGGCCGCGTTCTTCGCCGCCGTGCTGCCGACCGTGTTCATCAATTACGGCATCCGCCGCGGCCACTTTGACGACAGGAACGTAGGCGCCCGGCGGCCCCGCCTGGTCGTCCTGGCGTTCATTACCACGTCGGTCGCGACCGGGCTGATCCTGCTGCTCGTGCTGGGCGCCCCGGCCACGCTGACCGGCTACCTCGCCTTCACGCTGATCAGCGTGGCGGTGCTGGCCGCCATCACCATGGTGTGGAAGATCTCCATTCACTGCGCGGTGGCATCGGGTTCGGTGGTCATCCTCGCGCTCGCCTACGGACCGCTGGTGCTTAGCGGTTACCTGCTGGTCGGGCTGCTCGGCTGGTCCCGGGTGGCGGTGCGGGACCATACGATCTGGCAGGCCGTGGGCGGCGCGGTCCTCGGCGCGGCAGCGGCCGCCCTGGCCTATACGGCCTTCTGATGCGGCAGGAGAGGACCACCGCGAGCGGCCATACTGCCTGCGCCGCGCCCGCGACCCGCTCGGCCAGTCCGATCTGCCCGGCTCCCAGGACCAGTTCCGCGCAGAACCACAGGACGAGGGCGAACAGCACCGCGACGGCCGTCGCGGCCACCGCGCGCCGAAGGCCCCAGGGCACCGCGGGACCCCGCCGCCAGGCCCCGGCGGGCCAGGTGACCAGCCCTGCGAACCCGGCCGACGCCGCGATAATGTGAGGTATCGGATAGGGGTCTCCGGGGTGCTCCGGATTCGCCGCCACGAGCAGGCCGGCGACCGCCCCGGCGATCAGGATCAGCCGCCCGGCGGACCTGGCCGGCCGGAGCGCCAGCGCCGTGACGATGTAGCAACCGCCGACCAGCAAGAACGTCAGCGTCATTACCCACCGGTCGGTCGCACCCTGCGCGGCGAGCGCGCTGACCGTATCGGCGACCGGATCATATCGTGGCTGCAGGCTGGCGGCGACCGTCCATCCGCCGATCAGGAGGACCGGAGCCGCTGCCGATGAGACCACGCCCCACCAAGGCACGTCCCGCACAGCACTACGGTAGGCCATGGCCATGCGGTGATGTGGGGCGCGCCCCCGGTCAGGCGCTGGCGAGGGCGGCGGCAAGCTCGCTGACGCGATGACGGGCTGGATGGCGGGCTTGTGCACTTGTGCGCCGGGCCTGTGAGTAGGCTTTACCTGCGGTCAGTCAATACTCGACACGTTCCGCACTTATGCCAATAAATCCGACTTACGCGGCGGGATTGACCGGTCTACCTAGCCGGTTATACCGGCGACAGGACTAGCGCGGCCCGGCGAAGGTGAGCGCCGAGGCTGAGGTGAGATGCAGGAGGATCCGAGATGGGCAAGGCATTCGCGGATCGCTGGGGGGTTCCGGTCCGGGCCGGCACCGCCGACGCGGTGGCACTGCTCGACGAGGCCATCGAGGACCTAGCCGCCCTCGCGGGCGACCCGGTCGCGGACGCCGACGCGGCGGTCGCCGCCGATGACAGCCTGGTGCTCGGCCACATCTACCGGGCTTACCTGCAGTTGTACGGGACGACGCCGGAGGGGCTCGCCGCCGCCGGCGAGATCCTTAAGCGGCTGGACGAGACCGCCATGGGCGAGCGGGAACTCCATCACCTGCACGCCGCCAGGCACTGGGTTGAGGGCAACTGGGAAGCCACCACCCGGTCGCTGGAGCGCGCGTTGCTGTGCCACCCGCGCGACCTGCTCGCGCTCAAGGTCGCCCAGGACCTCTACTTCTTCCTCGGCAACCGGCTCGAGCTCCGCGACACCGCCGCCCGGGTCCTTCCCGCCTGGCCGCGCGACCTGCCGGGCTGGGGGTACGTGCAGGGTATCTACGCGTTCGGGCTTGAGGAGAACGCGGACTACCGCCAGGCCGAGGCCCGCGCCCGGGCCGCGCTTGAGCACAATCCAAAGGACGTCTGGTCAGTGCACGCGCTGGCGCACGTCTTCGAGATGGAAGGCAGCCAGCGGAACGGCGTCGACTTCCTGGTCGCCTCGGCGCCGGACTGGTCCGCGAGTTTCTTCGCCATCCATAACTGGTGGCACCGGGGCCTGTACCACCTGGAGCTGGGCGAGATCGACGAGGCGCTCGGCTTGTACGACGGCCCCATCCGCGCCGGGCGGTCCACTGAGTGGCTGGACGTCGTGGACGCGGCCGCGCTGCTGTGGCGGCTGTCGTTGTTCGGCGCCGACGTGACCGAACGCGCCGAGCAGCTCGCGGCCGACATCGACGACCTGGTCAGCAGCCCCGTCTACATCTTCAACGACTGGCATGCGGTGATGGCGTTCGGCCTGGCCGGAGACCTCGGGCGGACCGAGCGGGTGATCGCGTCGAACCGGCACCTGACCGCGCCGACGAACGCGGGCGCCGCCGGGCGGGCCGGCCTGGCCCTGCTCGAGGCCTTCGCCGCTTTCGCCACCGGCCGACCCGACCGGGCCATCGACCTGCTCATCGACATCCGGCCCCGGGCCAGCGCGGTCGGCGGGAGCCACGCGCAGCGCGACATCATCGACCTGACCCTCATCGCCGCCGCCGCCCGGGCCGGCGACGACGCCCTGGCCCGCGCCCTGATCACCGAACGGGCCGCCCGCAAGCCCACCGCCGAGGCCGCCGCCCGCAAACTGATCGCCGAGAACGGCGGCTCCCCCGACGCGCTGCGCTGGTGACGTGCGGACCCGTTGTTTCCGAGTTATACCCAGGTCCTGTGGACGAATTGTGAATAAGATCGCGGGCTACGCCGTCAAATGCGAATAACTTGCCGTGTTCTGCAGATGCCGGGCGGACAGCGGAGAAACTAGAAATTAACAATCGCAGAACCTGGTGCGACTTCTGCCCGGGTTCATAGAAATACATTCACCGCTGGAAACGCTCGGCTAGTGCACCGTGGCCGGGGGTGGCTGCCAGTGCTTCCAGCCGGGGTGTACGGGAATCAGGCGTGAGGGGCCCGGCGGAGCGGTGATCATCTGCGCCCTGGGGTGGAGCGTGAGCCCGGCGGGCACCGGCTCCCACCACTGCTCGCGGCGGAACAGCCGGCTGAACATCTCGGGCGGCCGCCCGGCGGGCCCGAGGACCAGTTCGGCCGGGGCCGGCTGATCGGGCCGCTGCCAGCGGAAGTCGCCCGAGATCCGCAGCGTGGAACCCTGGTTGGGCAGGGCGGCGTGCGGGGTCAGGCAGTGGAAGATGATGACGTCGCCGGGCTCGTAGCTGGTGGTCGCCCAGCCGGGTTCGGTGGCGCTGAGCGGGCGCGGGCGCCGGGGCGCGCCGAGATGGCCGCCGGGTTGAACGGCCAAGCCGCCGATTCGGACCGGGATCTCCATCAGCGGGATCCAGCTGGTCAGCATGTCCTGGACGCCGGACACCCCGTAGTCGTAGTGGATGTACCGGCCGCGCGGGCGGGCCTCGGGCCGTTCGGGATAGACGGCGCGCAGTACCTTGGCCGGGTAGGAGAACGCCCGCGGGCCGAGTATCCGTCGGACGACCTCGCGCAGCACCGACCCGTAGGGAACCTGGTTGAACGCGGGGCCGAACATGGCGGCGCGGAACGCCGGGTCGGCGAGGGCGTCCATCGAGTTGACCGCGCGCGGCTGTATCGACGGTATGCCCCGGTCGTCGATCCAGCCGCCGGATCGCAGCTGGGCCAGCACCGCCTGCCCGGCCGCCAGGACCCGGCCGGCGGGCAGCAGGCCGCGGAAGAACACGTAACCGTCGTCCGCCAGGCGCCGCCGCAGCCCTTCGGTGTCATTCACCAGATGCGCGGAATCAGCCAGCTCATCCACACCCCCACTGTAAGCAGCGGACGCTAGTCCTCCGGATCGGCTTGCTTAGCGATCCAGTGGTCGCCGCGCTTCTCGAACCTGTGCTTCAGCGCCGAGTACGCGGCCCGGTTCGCCTCGTCCCCCTCACCGTAGGTCTGCACCGCACTGTCGCGCGCCTTGGTGAACGTCTCCTGCGCTTCCTTTGACGAGCGGCGAAGCGTGCCAGGCAGTTCGCCGGCGCGCGGCTGGCCGCTCCGACCGGTCTTCGGCATCGTGTCTCCTCTTCTTTTCTTCCTTAGCAGGCGGATAACTCAAGCCGCTCGGCGCCGTGACTACCCGGTGGAAAGGCGCCGGGGACGCCGCGGCGGCGTACGGCTGACGCGGTGACCCGGATGGTGACTTCCGTCCCGGTCACGCCGCCTGGTGCGGCGCGCCGCTCAGGTAGGTGGCGCTGACGTCCTTGTCGCCATGCTCCCCGGTACCCTCGACGAGCCGGTACGCGATTAGTTCAAACAGGGGCAGGTCCAGGCCGCGCTGCCAGGCCGCGTCGCGCACCAGGCCCGCGTCCTTGGCGGCGAGGCTAAGGCGGAACGAGGGAGTGAAGTCGCGTTCGGCTATCGCCTGGGCCTTGGCCCGCAGGTAGGGCAGGTCGAGGGGACCGTCCTGGATAGCCGCCAAGAACAGGGCCGGATCGAGGTCCAGGCCCTCGGCCAGCGCAATCGTCTCCGCGGCCGCCTCGACCACGGCGAGCACCCAGCTGTTCGTGACGAGCTTCAGCCTGGTTCCCGCGCCTGCCTCGCCGACCGGTATCGTCCGGTGGCCGACCGCGTCGAACACCGGCTGGACCCGCGGCCTGGCCTCCTCCGGACCCGACTCGAGCACCACGAGCTGGCCCCTTTCGGCCGGCTGCCGCGTGCCGAGCACGGGCGCGTCCACGAATACGACGCCGTAGCGGAAGGCCAGGTCGGTGTACCACTCGGTGGTCTCCTCGCCGACGGTGCTCATCTGCAGCCAGATGGGAGGTTCCCGCTGACCGCTGTCGGCCATGACGGGCAATGCCCCGCCGTCGCCCTCCATCGCGGAACCCACGGCATCGGCGCCGGCCAGCATGGTCAGCACGATGCCGGCTCCCGCAGCGGCGTCGGCCGGGGTGTCCGCGAGGTAGGCACCGTCAGCCGCCAGCGGTTCGGCCTTGTGCCGGGATCGGTTCCAGGCCCGGACCGCGATCCCCGCCCGGGCGATGTTCCGCGCCATCGCGAAGCCCATCGTCCCCCCGGCACCGAGCACCGCCACCGTCTCGTGGGCCGCGCCGGTACGGACGGACCTCTCGCCGTACGTCATATGAGCGTCCCCATATGAATGTCCCTTCGCCTTGCTGCTGATCGCGATCGTCGCTGCTGATCGCCCCGGCCTGGCTACCCACGGCAGCCGCAGCTACACCTGGGCGAGGGAGTTACCTGGATTTCGCGTAACCGCGAGCGGGCCATTGTTTGAGCTTCCGGCAGGCGGGAAGCGCGCTGGTTTCCGAGGTCTGTGAAGTTATCCGGGGTTTCAGAGAATCCTGGGTCGAGGAAATCGAGGAAGGAGTTCGCGATGGCGCTAGCCGATTTCATCAAGGTGCAGAAGTTTCTCGGTGGCATCCACTACCCGGCTACCAAGCAGCAGCTCGTGGACCAGGCCCTGGGCAACCAGGCCGACGACGAGGCGCTGGGCGCGCTGAGCGGCATGCCCGAGCGCGAGTACAGCGGACCGGACGAGGTGAGCAGGGCGATCCCGGAGGGCTGACCCCGGCGGGCTGACCCCGGCGGTCAGCGGGCTGGCCACGGTCTAGCGCAGCCATCCAGCGCCCGTCCCGGCCTCGCAGTGCGGTCTATCCTGTCTCAGACGACCGGATCTGTGACATATCAGCCTGGTGAGGCTACCGATGACGAGCGACGAGCCACCTGTCCAGCGGGGCTGGCCCCAGGACGAAGCCGCTGCGCCCGCTGCCCTCGATCAGTGCTTCGACGCCAGCTCGATGTCCGCGTTGCGGACCTCGACGCAAGCCTGCGCCGCCCAGGCGCGGATGCCCGCAGAGCGCGCCACCGACTTCGTTATCGCTCTGCACGAACTGGCGGCCAACGCCGTCAGGCACGGCGCGGGATCGGGACGGCTGCGGATATGGGACCACGCCGGCACGCTATATTGCCGCGTTGACGACGACGGCTCGGCCGCCAAGCCGTCCGGGCCGATCGGCGCCGGTTCCGCCCGCGAGAACCTCGCCGACCGCTGGCCCCGCGAGCCCGGGCACGGCTTGTGGCTGGCCAGGCAGGTGGCCGATCAGCTGACGCTTCACTCTGACTCACGCGGGACCAGTGCGGTCATCACCTTCAGCCTGCCGACCATCGCTGATCCCCTCGGCGCCGCCGTGAACCTGCGCGGCCAAGTAGCCCCGTGGGAGCGCCGACCCGGCGCTTGACGGCACGCAGC
>JBAUAY010001109.1:0-5039 GCA_049676235.1 Streptosporangiaceae bacterium | reverse complement strand
GGCCAGGTCCGATCCGTCTGGTGTCATACTGCGGCACGATCTCGTTCGCCGGTCCGGACGCGCAGCGCGCTGCCGACCGCCGTCACCCAGATCTTCCCGTCGCCGATCGTCTCGGTCCGGGCATGCTTGGCGATGACCTCGACTATCGTCTCGGCGTCGTCGTCGAGCACGACGAGGTCCAGCCGGACCTTCGCCAGGAGCACGGCCGTACGCCCGCCCTCCGGGTCCGCGACCCTCGCGGTCGCGCCGATGAGGTGGCCGTACTGCTGCCCGAAACCCCGGACATCGGTCACGGTCAGCCCGCGAACACTGTGGTCGATCAATGCCGGGATCAGCTCGTCGAGCTCTTCCGGCCTGACAATGGCGGTGATCAGTTTCATCGTCGTTCCGCCTTCCGCTGGAGCTATTGAGTTCCGCGTCGGCGAGATATAGCCGCCGAAGCGTTGCGAATTACATGCTGCGCATGCGGTGGAACTTGCGGATGTCATCCTTGCCTGCGAGCAGAGCCGCGCCTATCGCGGCAAAGCACGCGACAGCCAGCGCCGTTCCCGTAATGTGCTTCATTGTTCAAGCCTTTCTCGTATGCCGGGCGCAGCCTTCTACGTCCGGGCCGGGCCGTTAATCCCGAATCCAGACCAGAATTACGTGCCGCTACCGGGATCCGACAGGGCCGAAGGGCGGCGCCAGCCATGACTGAGGTCCCGTCTGATGCGCCGCCCCAGCCCGTTCATGAGGCGGGTGCCTTCGGGCTTCCCTCTAGGTACTCAACGAACACCGCCGGGATGCCCAAGACCAGGGCATGCGCGTCGTGAGATAGTCGAAGGCCGCGCGGATCCCAGCTGAATTCCCAGCCGTGGCGGTCAATGAGGTGCGTGAGGGTCCTGATCAGCGCCTCTTCTCTCATGCGGCGGGTGAAGTCTGGCGAATCGCTTTCGAGCGCGACTTCGTAGTTCAGCTGGTCTTTACTGAGGTAGCCGAGTTCTTCGATCCGTGCGTCCACCGCCAGCACCACCGGCGAAAGATACAGGTCAGTCACGTCATGGGGTCTGGGGGCCATGGGGAACCTCCGCATGTAGAAAGGCAAGACCATGGTGTCCTGGGGAGAGATCCCGTGGTAGTGCCGAAGGTCCTGTGGTTTGCGCAGCAGCTGCCGGCACGCGAGGTTACGTCGGCCGACAGGTACGAAGGTCCCGCCAAGTCAGAGAGCCGTGTGCCGTCGACCACCCCGGTGGGGACCTTAGCCTCAATCCACCGGTCAATTAGGGGTGTTTCCGGGGCGTGTCAACGTGAAAGGTGCCCTCTGAACTGGGACGATGGGAGTATCTGAAGCTTCCGTCGCCGAGTTCGAAAGGGCACCTGTCAAGTGCGATTGTTGCATAGCCTGGCCAGGACGCAGGCATCCTTTGATGACCCGAATCTGGTGTCACACGCCGGGCTGGTGCCGGTGATGGCGCTCGCGCAGCGTGCCGGGCTGGCGGATCTGATCGCGGAGCACGTCCGGCCGGGCGGCGAGTGCGGCGTTAACGCGTACCTGAAGGTCGGGTGCCTGGTGGCCGGGATGGCCGCCGGGGCGGATTCGATCGATGACATGGACCTGCTGCGGCATGGTGCGATGAGCACGCTGTTCGGCGGTGTCCGGGCGCCGTCCACGCTGGGGTCGCACTTGCGCTGCTATGCCTGGGGAATCGTCAGCCAGCTGGAGAAGGCGGGCCGGGAGTTCCTGATCGCGCTGGCCGGGCAGGCGCCGCTGCTGCCCGGCGCGGGAACTCTGGCGTTCATTGACATCGACTCGATGCAGAAACGGGTCTACGGGCACCACAAGCAGGGCGCCAGGTTCGGGCACACCAAGATCCAGGGCAAATCGCTGCTGGTCCGGGGCCTGAACGCGCTGGCCGCGGTCATCAGCACGCCGCTGTCGGCGCCGGTGATCGCCGCCGCCAGGCTGCGTGGCGGGAACGCTGCTTCGGCGCGCGGCGCGGCGAGCCTGGCCGCGCAGGCCATCGGCACCGCGCGGGAGTGCGGCTGCACCGGGACGATCGTGGTCCGGATGGACTAGGCGTTCTACAACGCCGCGGTGACCGGGGCGATCCGCCGCGCCGGGGCCCGGTTCTCCGTCACCGTCCCGATGAACGCCAGCATCCGCGCCGCGATCGCCGCCATCGGCGAAGACGCCTGGACCGCCATCAAGTACCCCCGCGCCATCTGGGACGACCAGCTCGGCATCTGGGTCTCCGACGCGGAGATCGCCGAGACGCAGTACACCGCGTTCACGTCCAGGAAAGGCCAGGAAGTCACCGCGCGGCTGATCGTCCGCCGGGTCCGCGACCTGAACAAGCAGGCAGGAGCCGGGCAGGACGAGCTGTTCCCCTCCTGGCGCTATCACGCGGTCTTCACCGACTCCCCGTTCGAGCTGATCCAGGCCGAGGGGCAGCACCGCGGCCACGCCATCGTGGAGCAGGTGTTCGCCGACGTCACCAGCGGTCCCCTGGCTCATATGCCGTCGATTATCTTTAGCCCGACGATCTTGAGGTCGTCTGACCTGTGGCTTTGTGTCGTGGACAGTGTTGTTCACGGACCTTCCCGCGGTTTCCCCAGAGGCCGGCCGGGATGTTTCTGCTCTCTGCTTTCCGGGCGTGTCGTGGCTGGTGAGCGGATCGCCGCTGCCCTCTGTTCTCCGAGTGCGCGCTCGAGTGCGTCGCGGAGCTGGTGGTTCTCTGATTCCAGGACGCGGATGCGGACGGTGGCTGCTTCCAGGCGTCGCAGCAGCGAGGCGGGCGTCGCCCGCTGCCGGTCCGGGACCGGTGGTGATGACGGGGCGTGCTGCTGCCGGGTGCGGAGCCGCCCGATCTGCTCCCGCAGGTCGTCCTGGGCATAGAGCCAGGAGCGGGAGACGCCGGCAGCGGAAGCGACGGTGCTGAAGGTGACGGGCTGGCCGTCGGCGTCCAGGCGGCGCAGCGCGGTCACGGCCCTGCGCCGGGCGTCGTCGGAGCGGCGGCGGGCGGCGGCGATGATGTGGGCGGAGTTGTCAGCCCGCATCGGCGGCGTCCTTCTGTTCGTCGGGGCCGATGGCCTCAAGCTCGGTGATCATGCGGTCGAGGTTCGCGGCGACCTGCTCGTTCATCTCGGTGACGCGGAGGTGGCCGTTGTCCCTGGCGGTGGTGATCAGGGTGAGGGTGCGCTGCTGCTGCTCGCGAAGCTCGGGCAGGAACTCGGGGCCGGTGATGAAGACCGGGCAGGTGAGGCACGAGTTGGCGTGCGGGCACTGCCGCTGGACCGGCAGGCCGCAGTAGCCGTTGGGCAGCGTCTGGGTCGCGATGCCGTACCGGGTCTTCGCCCACTGCGCCTGGCCGAGTGGCCCGTCCGGGTCGATAGTGACCCGCTCGCCGCTGATGTTCACCCTGGCGGCCTGCTCCCAGCGCCGCCGGACGGTCTGGTCGGTGAGCTTTGCGTAATGAGCGGTCATCTGGGTTGAGGAATGGTCGAGCAGGACCCGGACGACTTCCTGCGGGACGTCGCGGTTGAAACTGGTAGGGAGCGGTTTACCAACCCTGCCGAATACCTGAGCGTGACCAGCGGACGGTAGTGGCATCCTTCCTCGTCGCTGCGCTTTTCGTTGCATCTGCCACATCATGCGGGTCCCTGGATGCAACGGAAGTGGATTCAACATTCTTTCGGTTGATGCAACCCGGTGATGACATCCCAGGTCACCGCCGCATTGCTGGTGGACCATGCCCGCTCCCGTGAACGTCGCGGCAGCTGCAGCGCAGGTCTGGCGTCCTCACGCTTTTCGCGGAATGTTGCATCTGATGCAACTCCGCGCCCTTAAAGCCATGTCGCGTACGTGTGCCGGCACCAGTGCGGCGAGAACGCGATCCCGGTCGCGGCACGCAGCCGCGTCACCAGGTCATACGCCGCCGGGTAGGTCATCGGGCGGCCGGCGGGACCAGCCCACAGGTTGACGAACACGTAGTCCGAATCGACAGCCCCGTACTCGCGGTTCAGGTAATCGGCATACAGCCGCATCAGCGGCGCTCCCGCCGGGACCGCCCGGCCCCGGCCGCCCTTGGCCCGCATGCCGTTCGCGTTGTCCCTCGGGACCACGTGCACCAGGCAGCCGCCGATGTCGATGTCCTCATGCCGCATGCCCAGGGCCTCGCCGGTCCTCAGGCCGGCCTCCAGCAGCATTGCCAGCAGCAGCCGGTCCCGCAGGTGACCGCAGGCGTCCAGGATCGCCTGGGCTTCCGTCACGGTCAGCACCCGCGGCAGCAGCCGGGGAGCTTTCACCTTCACCGCAAGCCGCGGCCGGGGACTGCGCCCGGTCACGTGATGCAGGAACGGGCGGAACGCCGTGCCCGCATAGCCGCGGCCCGGAGCCTGGACGGCCCGCAGCACCCCGGCCGCCTCCGCCCCGTGGCGGGCGTGGAACCGGTAGAACGACGCCACCGCGGCGAGCTTGCGGTTCACCGTCGATGCGCCGCAGTGATGCGCCTGCTCGCCCAGCACGACGACCGTCCCGTCCCGGCCCTGCGGCGGCAGCCGCAGCCAGGCGACGAACGCGGCGACGTCCTCCAGCATGACCTCGTCCCAGGCCAGGCCACGGCCGGACAGATAGCTGAACCAGTCCTTCAGGTCATGGGCATACGACTTCACCGTGTTCGGCGATTTCTCCGATGAGCTCAGGAACCCCAGGAACCGGTCCACCACCCCGACCGGGTTCCCGTCATCTCCCAGAACCGTCCATGACACCGCGTCCCACGGCATCACCACACGCTGCACGCGCACCCAATCCCCCTGTCATCTGCGTGATGGACGGGGCAAGATAACCACGTCCACCACGAGCGACACGGCGGATAGCAGTCGCGTCCTGCACGTCAAAGACAGGCGGAGGATGGCTAGAGATAACGTCCGGAGTATTTGCCGCGAATGCGGCCTGGCTGTCGATCGCAGCCATGGCGCACAACCTGCTCCGCGCCGCCGGCGCCCTGGCCAGCCTGCCCTTCGCCAAGGCCCGGGCCGCGACCATCCGCCGCGACCTGATC
>JBAUAY010001108.1:0-6759 GCA_049676235.1 Streptosporangiaceae bacterium | reverse complement strand
CGTCGGCTCCCGGCCCGGTCGTCATGACGCGACGCGCTCGACGAGCACCGCTACCCCGAGGCCCGCCGCCCCGCTGACCGCGGCCACGCCATACCGGCCGCCGCGCCGGTCAAGCTCGTCGACCACGCAGCCGAGCATGGTGGCGGTCCGGACGGTGCGGAGCGTTTCGAGCACAAAGGCCTCAGCCACGACGGCTCCTTGTCGTCACTTTCTTAGCTGTAGCAACTCTCGGCCCTGGCCGACCTTTCCGTCAAGCGCCCGTCCGGTGAGCTCGGCGGCGTCAGCCGGACGCATCCGGTCAGCGCCCGCTGGCTGATCATCGCTCCCTTGCGCGGCCCGTTCGTCCCGCTGGGTGTACCCGACGATGGCCAGGTCACCCGCCGCCCGCGAGGATAATTCTGAGTACCGAACGGGTGGCGTTCACCACACCGCGGACCCGATAGCGCCCGGCGGGCGGTCCACCCCGATGATCGCCAGCAGTTGCTCGGCCGACCGCGCACCGGCTGCGGTCACCACTTCGCGGCGTCCGTCGGTATGGACAGCGCCAGGCTCCTGTGGGCGCATCCGGCCCAAAACCCGTAGACGGCCATCGCTGCTCCGTTTACTGTAGTGTCTTTCCGGCAGTTCGCAGGCTCACCGCTCTCCGTCGGCGCCACTTCTGCTGGCCAGTGCGACGCACGCCCCGCGACCCGGTATGCTAACTCCGTTCCGGCAGGCGGCTCGGTGCGGCCAGCCGAGGGGCTTTAGCTCAGTTGGTAGAGCGCTTGCATGGCATGCAAGAGGTCAGGGGTTCGAATCCCCTAAGCTCCACGTTTCCACAGTTCAGAAGCATATTTCGATCTTGAAGATGATCTTTGACTTCTTGCATTGCCAGAGCTGCAGATGGTCCCTCGCATCCGGTTCCGGCCCAGGCGTCCTCGCACGTCAGAGCACTCCGGCCGATCCCGGACGGCAGCTGGTCCCGCTGGAGGGCCGTTCTCCGGGAGCCAAAGTGGGAGCCAACGGTGATCGGCGTGTCCTGCCGCGAGCACGTGAGCGAGTCGCAGTTGCCCGGCAAAGCCGGCAACCCTCTGCTACGCGCCGTCACCTTTCACAGCGGATATCTGAGAGTGGACACGCGGCAGATCGCCGATTATTTTCCCGGTCTGCAGGCGGGCTCTTGTCCTACTGGGAGGTGCATTTCAGGCCGTTATGCGCGGCAGTGGCGCTCGGCGGGGCGGACCTGAACAGTGCGCAGATCAACCTGCCCGGCGTGTCACGGGCGGTTTCGGGCGGCCTCAGGCTGCCGTGCAGGTATGGCGGGGCCTGGCAGGTGATCGTGCCCGGCGATCCTTGTGGTGCGCGAACTGGCAAGCCGAGGCGCGGGTGACGTATCGCCGGCGAAGATCGGATCTATGCTCCACCGGGATATTGCCGTCAGACGGGATGTTCTTGACCGGTTCGGCGGGCGGCTTGTCCGTCTGCCGGACTGCCGAAGCGCCGAAGCCGGTGCCGGCGGCTGCGTTGATCTCATCGCGGCGGTCGTGGCGGGTGCCGGATGAAATGGCTTCGGGAGCCGTCGCCCGCTGCCGTCGCGGACGCGCTGCGGGTGGCCGCACCTGACCTAGCCGGGCTGCCGGTCACGATACCCAGCCGGGCCGGCCAGGACGACCCGGTGTGGCAGGCGTCGGCCGCTGCCCTGGGCGAGGACTACATCGTGAAGTTCGCGTGGTCACGGGAGGCGGCACGGTTCGTGCTGCACCAGATCCGGGTCCTGGAGATGCTCGCGGCCGAGCCGGCGGTCCCCTACCTGCCCGAGGTTGTGGCCGCCGGGACCAGCCCGCTGATCCTGGTCACCAGGCGAGTAGCCGGGACAAGCTTGTTCAAGGTCGTGGACGGGATCGACCCGGATCAGGCGGCCAGGCAGCTCGCGCGGTTCCTGGCGGCACTGCACAGCGACCAGGTGCGGCGGCGCGCCGAGGCGGTCATCGGCGCGGTTCCCGCGTGGTATCCGCTGGCCACCACCGTGGCGCTGCGGGAACGCTTTGGCGCGCTGGTGACACGGGAGGAGCAGCGGTGCGTCGGACGCTGGTGCGACTGGGCGGATGAGATCTTGGCGCGGCCCTATCCTTTCCCGCAGGTGCTCGTGCATGGCGACCTGCATGGCGACAACCAGGTCTGGTCTGCCGCGGAACTGCGGGTGGTGCTCGACTTCGCGAACGCCGGGCTCGGCGAGCCGGAGTACGAGCTGCGCGGCTTCCCTGGCCCGGGCATGGGTCCCGGCGTCGAGTTGCTGACCGCGACGATGCGTCACTACCAGCGGCTGACTGGCCGTGCACTGTCCGTGGAGCGGATCATGGCCTGGCACGTCCGCCATGCCCTCGGCGACGTGCTGTGGCGCAGCGAAGCCGGTATCCCGCTCGCAGACCACCGGTCACCAAGTGCCTGGGTGGACGACATCGCCGCGCGCCTTCGCGAGCTCAACATCAACATCAGGTGATCGGCCAATGGCACGTTCCGCCGGTCCACATAAGAGGACGTCAGATCGACCAGCTATGCATGCCTGACACCGCAGACCGCACAGACTGCTATGCCCGCCAGATCGGGCGGGAGTGTGCGCGCCTGCCGTGGACAAGCGTCGATCACACAGCGTGAATCATTCCGAGGCATGCGCACCAATAGATCGCCGATATGAGTGCGCCCAGGCACGGCACTGCCCGCATGGCCGACCAGCTGCAGATCCGCCGGTTCTGCGTGCGCTCACCCTTCCTCTGCGAAGATGTGGCCGGTGGGATGGGAGGCACTCGAGCAGTGGGGTGACGACGTCGTTCGCGGCGAACGGCTCACTGGCGGAGCTGGCGTCAACGGGGTGTGGAGCATGCGTGTCAACGGGCACCTCGCGGTCGGTCGTCTCGGCCAGCGCAGCGACGCTGATCTCGCATGGGAGACCGACCTGTTGCGACATCTCCGCCGTGAAGGGATGCCGGTGCCGGTGCCGATCCCGACCACGGACGGCCGGCACTTTGTCGACGGTCTGGTGGTGATGACCTACGTGGAGGGGGGACCGCCCGAGAACGAAGCCGACTGGCGTCGCGTCGCCGACACACTCCGCCAGCTGCATCGGCTGACACAGGGCTGGCCACAGCGCCCGGGCTGGCGATCATCGACCGACCTCCTGCATGCCGAGACCGGGACCGGGGTCAACCTCGGCGCGATGCCGCCCGACAGTGTGGCTCGATGCCGGGCAGCGTGGGCGCGACTCACCGGTCGCACGATGTGCGTCGTCCACGGCGACCCCAACCCGGGCAACATCTGCATGACAGCGGATCGCGTCGCGATGATCGACTGGGACGAGTCGCACGTCGACGTCCCCGACCTCGACCTGGCGCTGCCGCACAACGCCGCCGGTCTCGGCAACGACGCGTATGACATCGCCGCGCAAGCGCGGGCCGCATGGGAAGCCGCCGTCTGCTGGGACCCCAGCGGGACCGACCAGTTCGCAGTCAGGCGGCTCGCCGAGGTTCGCGCGATCTGAGCAATCTGGCACGAGGCGCAGACTCACTCACGTCGGCAGATCCGGATGACGTTAGCGCACAGATCGACCTAGTCGGTGTGCCCTGGCTGGTGATCAGCGACGAGCTGTCAGATGCACCGAACGGCGCGGTTCACGCTTGTGTTGAGGTTGCGGTCCGTGCCTATCTTGTCGCCGTTGTCGCAGCGCGCCGAGCTCGTTCGGTCCAGCGCGGTGGCATGGGCGTCGTAGTCCACCCTCGGACGGCGCGCGTGCGCGGCCGGCAAGTGTGGCCGGCAGCCCGACCACCGTCCTTCCTGCGGGAGGCCGGGTCAACCTGGTGGTGCGAGGAGTCCGTTGATGATGCGACGGGCCGTGTCCACGGCGCTGTCGTCGCCGAGCCGGAGCGCGGTGTTGGTGGCGGTGAGAACTGCGTCGATCTGGAAAGCCACCTGGTCGGCGTCGAAATCGGCGATCTCCCCCGTGTCGGCCGCGTGGCGCAGCTCGGCGGCGATCAGGCCACGCCAGGCCCGCTGCTGGCGGGCCAGCGTATCGCGCACCGGGCCCGGCTGGCTGTCGAAGACGGGCAGGTTCGCTGCCCAGAAGCAGCCGCCGGGGAATAGCGGTTCCTCCGCATAGGCGATCCACCGGCCGGCTAGGACGCGCAGCCGGGCGACACCTGGCGGCTGCGTCCGCGCGGGGCGGGTCACGGCCTCCTCGAACGCTTCGCGCGCGGCCTGGGCCACTGCGACCTGCAGGTTCTCCTTCGTGCCGAACAGAGTCTGGATGCCCCCCTTGCTCACCCCAAGGTCGGTGGCGAGCCGGCCGAAGCTGAGTCCGTCAAGCCCGTCCAGTGACGCCACATCGACGGCGTGACGGACGATCGTCCGCCGGGACTGCGCGCCGCGCAGCAGCCGCCGGTCATGCGCAACCTCGCTCACCGGCACCATCCTGCCACATACTCTTGTCAAATAAATACGGTCGACCGTATGTTTAATTTATGGATGATCACCGGATGTTCGAGCTGGCACATGATCTGGCGGCTGCCAAGAGCCGCCAGGATGTGCCCGCAGCCCTGCGGCTCCTGCACCCCGAGATGCTGCTGGAGTCGCCCGCCCTCGGGACGAGGGCGTGCGGCCCCGCCGAGAACAAGCGGGCGCTGACCCGGTTCTTCGCGACCTTCCCCGATTACGACGTCGCCCTGCACGGCCACGCCAGCAACGGCGACACCCTGATCTGCTGGGGTACCGCGCAGATGACGATGACCGGCGGCCGGTTCGGCGCGGTGCCCAACGGCAGGCGTGCCGAGCTGCCGGTGTTCATCCAGTTCACGTTCAAGGACGACCTGATCGCCAGCGAACGGTTCTTCTTCGACCTGTCGGAGTTGTGCGCGCAATCGGGTATCTCGACCGACACGGTACGGCAGAAGCTGCTCGGAGCCGGCTCATGACCCCCGACCCCCGCGTCAAGGCCATCGGCGAGATCACCACCCGGCATCTGTTCGACATGGTTGTCGACCTCAACCCCCGACTGGAGATCGGCACCGGCCCGCTCGGGCGGCGGACCCTGTTCGGCTCCGCCGGCGGCACCTTCCACGGGCCACGGCTACGCGGCGAGGTGCTGCCGGGCGGCGGTGACTGGGCGCTGTTCCGCCCCGACGGCGCGATGACACTGGACGTCAGGCTGACCCTGCACACCCACGACAACGCCCTGGTGCACATGACCTACAGCGGCCGCTGGGTCTTCCCGCCCGACCTGCGGGCCGACCTGGCCGACCCCGCCAAGAGGTATCACATCGACCCGGCCCGCTACTACTTCCGGACTAACCCTCTGTTTGAGACCGGGGCGGAGCAATACGCATGGCTGAACGACATCGTCTGCGTGGGATCGGGGTACCTGGTCGACGGCGGGATCGCCTACAAAGTCACCCAGGTCATCTGAGACACCACAGGCGTAACAGCCATGACCGGGCATCCTCGGACAAGCAGATCCGCCAGATCTGCGTCCATAGGGCGTGATGCCTCCTCGGCCTGTCGGCCGTACATAGCGAGTCCTCTTTGTTGTTGGTGTCAAGTGGTTGTCTGGGTTTTCTTTGAGACCGGCTTCGGCGGTGTGCCTGTAGTGGTGCCGGGTCGTAGGCTGGTGCCAGGTCCGGGAGTGGCTTGTCCGAAGAGCTGGCGTGCGGGGTGTGAGCTGGCCGCGCTGGATGCAGAGTCGTTCTCCGGGTGCCCTCCCGGGCCCTTGCCGGTGGCCGCTGCGGCCTGGCGGGCGCCGGCCTGGAGGCGGGCGAAGATGGCGTCGCTGATCTTGCGCTTGAGGGACCTGAGCGCCTCTTTGTGCGTTTTTCCCTCGGCCAGCTTCTTCTCGTAGTACGCGCGGCCTTCGCTGTGCTTGTGCCTGAGCTGGGTGATCGCGGCCATGTGGATGGCGTGGTTGATGCGGCGGTTGCCGCGCAGCGACAGCGGGTGGATCTTGCGGTTCCCGGGGGACACCTCGGCGGGGGCGGTGCCGTTGCAGGAGGCGAAGTGGTCGCGTCCGGGGAAGCGGGACACGCCGGCGATGTCGCCGATGATGGTGCCGGCGATGACCGGGCCGGCGCCGAAGACCTGGGTGAGGGTGGTGCCGGAGACCTTGACCGCGGCGGCGAGCTTCCTGCGGGTGCCGCGCAGCTGGGCATCCAGGTGGCGCATGTCCCCGGGGAACTCAGCGGCGAGCTCGGCGCGGGCCAGTCCGGCGGCACCGGACGGGGTGACCTGCCCGAAGATCCTGGCGGCCTGAGCTGCGGAGATCTGCTTGGAGGTGCCGCCAGGGACTAGGTCGCAGAGCACGGCGTGCAGCCGGCAGGTGACCTGGTTACGTAGCCGGGCCAGGTCCCGGTGACGCCTGGACCACTTTCAGCACCGCCGTGTGGTCCTCGCCGGCCACCTGGCGGCAGGTCCTGGACCGCAGCGCCGCGATCGCCACGGACAGGGCATCGTCCGGGTCGTTCTTATTCGTGTCGCCAGCCTGCAGCAGCCGCAGCCGGGACGCCAGCTTTGGCTGGACGTCCAGGACTCGCTCACCGGCGGCGGCGAGCTGCTGGGCCAGCAGGCGGCCCAGCCCGGCAGCGCCTTGGACCGCCCAGGTCCGCTCTGGCCACGCCGCCGCCCACTCCGCCAGCTTCTCGGCCTGCGCAGCCGGGGCGCGGACCCGGATCTCGCCCAGCGGCTCTTCTGCCGGGCTGATCACCACCGCCGTGTGCGACCCCTTATGCGGATCCACGCCGATCA
>JBAUAY010001107.1:0-5153 GCA_049676235.1 Streptosporangiaceae bacterium | reverse complement strand
CCACCGGGCGGTGTGCAACCGCCGCCCGGCGACCCGGATGCGACGCGGTTGGATGACCTTGGTCCGGTGCCGTCCGGCGACCTGCCCACGGCGATGCTCGGCGACCTGCGACTGGCGCCTGCCTCTGGCGGCCCGCAGCGTCCCCGCCGGCCGCTGGTCCTGGTGATGGTGGCCGCCGCGCTCGTGGCGGTCGTGGCCGGGGTCGTCATCTTCCGGGCCCACTCGGGTAGCAGCGCCGCAGGCGGCACCACGCCGTCGGCCTCGTCGCAGGACGCGCGGCGGCAGGCGGCGGTGCGGCTGTCCGGGCTGCTGGCGCAGAGCGTCACCGACCGTGCCGCCGTCATCGATGCGGCCGCGGACGCGCGCGGCTGCGGCCCGTCCCTGCGCCAGGACGCGCGGACCTTCGCCAGCGCAGTCAGCTCCCGGCAGCGTCTGCTCTCCCGGCTCGGGAGCCTGCCCGGCCGTTCCCTGCTGCCTGCCGCGATGCTGCAGGACCTGACCCGCGCCTGGCAGGCATCGGCCCAGGTGGACACCGATCTCGCCCAGTGGACGGAGGGCAAGATCGCCCTCGGCTGCCACGGAAACAGCCGATCCGACGCCCTCCTGCGGGCCTCCTACGTCCCAGAGGGCCAGGCGACCGCCCGCAAGCAGGCGTTCGCCAGCCTCTGGAACCCGGTCGCCAGACGATACGGCCTCACCACCTACCAGCCGAACCAGTTCTAAACGGCCTGCGTCGGCAAGCTTGATCTGATCAGCCACGCACCGCCCGCGGGCCCGCGACGGGCGGCCTGCTGCGCCGGAACAGCGTGACACCAGCCGACACGGCGAACAGCGCTGCCCCGTACGGACCGGCAACCCAGACCGGCCAGGGGTAGGCCAGGTGACCACCGGTACTGCTGACCAGAGCCCAGACGACAACGTTGATCGATACGGCGGCCAGCCATATGGTCCACAGAACCTTGAGCACGGCAGGCAGGCCGACTAGGAAGCCTACCCGGGAGAAAACCGCCGGTGGCGCCGAGGCGCGCGCAGCCGTCTCCGGCCCGGCAATCACCGGGCTCGATGCCGGCAGGTCCGCGCTCAGCGGGGCCAGATCGCCGTAGGTCACCGCCTGGTACGCGACCCCCATCCGGTCCACGTACTCTTCCACGGTCAGGCGGCCATCCTCCAGCGCGCTGCGCAACCGCTCCACCGCCTGCTGCCGATCGCGGTCCGAGGCTCGCATCCTCTGCTGATTACCCATCTCGCCCACCTCCGGTGACGCCGGGGTTCTGATCTACACCCAATCGTCGGGACAGGGAGTCATCCGCGCATCAGCCGCCGGGTAGAGCTAACCCTCATACCCTGGGTAGAGAACGGCTCTCGGGGTCCAGCGTCCGACGGCACCCTGGCCACAGGGAAGATTGGCTGAGCGTGACACGCGCCGGTGCCTGAACTGGCTTCCCGCAGGCGCCCAAGTCACCAGCGCTGAGCCGAAGCGCTGAGACTAGTCGTCGGTGCGGACGTGGAACCAGGTCGCCGGGGCGGTACTGGATTCGCTCACCCGCGCCCGGCGAATTGACCGGTGCGCAGTCCGGTCGATGACGTGGCGCGCTCGGCCGCACCTCCGGCCGGGGCACCGGCCAGGGCTTCCACGGGCGCGGCGGCCCGGCCCTGGCCGCGAGCATGGTCACAACGGCATTAACAATTGCCACCTCACTCGGCACAACGAGCCCGGAAGGCCGGAAATGACCACCTACCTGATCAACCACCTGCGCATACCCAACGGCGTCCCGAAGCCGGACGCCCTGGTGTACCTGGAAAACGTCGAGGCCACGTTCCTCCCCTATGGGGGCAAATGGCTCGTGCTGGACGCCCAGGTGGAGACGTTGGAAGGCGACTGGCCTGGCTCCGTGGTGCTGATGGAGTTCTCTGACATGGACACGGCGAAGAAGTGGTACAACTCCCCGGAGTACCAGAAGATCCTCCACCTCAGGACCGACAACGCCATCAGCGACCTGATCTTGGTCGACCACGTCGGCCCCGACTTCACCTCGGCCACCTGGGCCCAGCAAATCCGCACCGCCATCACCGCGGCTACCGACACCGGGAGCTGATCCAAGCGGCCAGCCCACAGGCTAGTTGTCCTCGTCAGCTTTCCCGCGTCGGGAATTCCGCAGAGCAACACGATCCTCACCATGCATGACGGCTCGCCAGTTCTTCTGGCGGGCCGTCTTGTCGTGGGCGAAAGGCCGGAGCCGGACGCAAGGTGTCGTGCCAGCCGCATCCTGTCGCCGTCATAACGGCCGCGCGGTCTTGCCTGCTGACCAGGCAGGTTCACGCGGCCGGAACCGCGTACCAGGGCACCGACCAGGGCACCGACGGGCGCGCCAGGGGCGCCCGGAGCGCAACGCTGATAGCAGAGTCAATGCCTGCGGCACTCAGAGATGCCGCTCTCATCCAGAGCAGAGGAGTTTCCATGTCGACGCCAACACCCATCACGCAAGCCGCCGATATCGCAGTCCGTCCCTTCCGGGTCGACGTGCCGGACGAAGAAATCGCCGACCTTCAGCGGCGCATCGCCGCGACCCGCTGGCCCTCCCAGGAGCTCGTCGCCGATCGGTCGCAGGGCGTCCAGCTGGCGACTATCCAGGAGCTCACCCGCTACTGGGCGTCCGATTACGACTGGCGCAAGTGCGAGGCGAAACTGAACGCGCTCCCGCAGTTCACGACCGAGATCGACGGGGTCGACATCCACTTCATCCACGTGAAGTCGCCGCACCCGGGCGCATTGCCGCTGATCATGACGCACGGCTGGCCCGGCTCGGTCATCGAGCTGCTCGAGGTCGTCGGCCCGCTCACCGACCCGGCCGCGCACGGCGGACGCGCCGAGGATGCGTTCGACCTCGTGCTACCGTCGCTGCCCGGCTACGGCTTCTCCGGCGAGCCGGCTGAGGTCGGCTGGAACCCCGGCCGCGTCGCGCACGCCTGGGCGGAGCTGATGCACCGCCTCGGCTACACCCGCTACGTCGCCCAGGGCGGCGACGTTGGCTCCGCCGTCACCGACGCGATGGGCCGCCAGGCACCCGACGGGCTGCTCGGCATCCATCTCAACTTGCTCCTGGCCGTGCTGACCAGCCCTCCGTCGGCGGAATCCGAGCAGGAACGCGCGGCGCTCAACGCGCTCGTCACATTCAACACGAGCGGCAGTGGCTACTTCATTGAGCAGGCCACGCGGCCGCAGACGATCGGCTACGCCCTGCTTGATTCACCCGCCGCCCTGGCGGCCTGGATGATCGACCACGACACCGACAGCTACGAGAAGATCTCCCGCGCCTTCCTCGACAAGCAGCCCGCGGGCCATCTCACCCGGGACAGGATCATCGACAACATCACGCTGTACTGGCTGACAGGCACCGGGGCCTCGGCGGCCCGGGAGTACTGGGAGACCGGACAAGCCCTGGCGGCCGGGCAGGCTCCTCCGGAGGTCTCGATCCCGGTCGGCTTCACCACCTTCCCCGGCGAGATCTGGCCGGCCCCGCGCAGCTGGGTCGAGAAGGTCTACCCCAGCCTCACCTACTTCAACGAGGTCGACAAGGGCGGTCACTTCGCCGCCTGGGAAGAGCCCGAGTTGTTCGCGACCGAGATCCGGGCGGCGTTCCGGTCACTGCGCTAGGGCAGCCTGTACTGGGGACTTGTGGGGGGACGGCGCGCAGAGCGTGAACCGTCCCCCCGGGCACGCGCGGCAGATCCAGGAGCCCGGCATGTTCACATTTCTGGCCGTGCTCTTCGTTCTCGGCATGATCGTCGTTATCGCATCTCCGGAAACCGTCGCGCCGCGGCGGCGCGTTGCGCTCGCTAACCCCGCGCGTTTCCGTTCCGCAGATGGCGCGCTCGGAGTTCTTCGCCGGCATCCCGGTGCACATCGCTGTGCGACTATGCAGTTGAAGCGTTTCCTTTCGTGTCCGGTGCCGGTAGCTGGGGGGCGAGGGGCCGTCTCTACGCTGGCGGTGGCGATGCCGGATATTTCTGATCCTGGGCCTGGGCTGCGTGGTCGGCGGCGTGAGTGCGAGGTCCTAGACCGGCTGGTGGCCGGTGCGCGGGCGGGTCAGAGCGGGGTGCTGGTCGTGCGCGGCGAGGCGGGGATCGGCAAGACCGCGCTGCTGGAGTTCGTGGTGCAGCGCGCGGCGGATTGCCGGATCGCGCGGGCGACGGGCGTGGAGTCGGAGATGGAGCTCGCGTTCGCCGGTTTGCATCAGCTGTGCGCGCCGATGCTGGACCGGCTGGATCACCTGCCCGGCCCGCAGCGTGATGCGCTGGGCACGGCGTTCGGGCTGAGCGCCGGCGGCGCACCGGATCGTTTCCTGGTGGGCCTGGCGGTGCTGAGCCTGCTGGCCGATGTCGCCGAGGCGCAGCCGCTGGTCTGCCTGGTCGATGACGCGCAGTGGCTGGACCAGGCCTCAGCGCAGACGCTCGCGTTCGTCGCGCGCCGGCTGCTGGCCGAGCCGGTTGCCCTGGTCTTCGCGGTGCGCGCAGGCGGGCAGGACCAGCGGCTCGGGGGCTTGCCGGAGCTGCCGGTCCGTGGCCTGGACGACGCGCACGCGCGTGCGCTGCTTGAGGCGGCGCTGCGCGGCCCGCTGGATGAGGCGGTGCGCGACCGGATCGTCGCCGAGAGCCGCGGCAACCCGCTCGCGTTGGTGGAGCTGCCCCGGTCGCTGACGCCGGCCGAGCTGGCGGGCGGGTTCGGGCTGCCCGGCATGGTGCCGCTGTCCAGCCTTATCGAGCAGGGCTTCTTGCGGCGGCTGGAACCGCTGCCGGCCCGGGCCAGGCAGCTCCTGCTGACGGCGGCGGCCGAGCCGGTCGGCGACGTGACCTTGCTGCTGCGCGCGGCTGAGCGGCTCGGGATCGGGCCGGACGCGGCGGCCGCAGCCGAGACGGCGGGGCTGATCGAGATCGCTGCGCGGGTCCGGTTCCGGCATCCGCTGGTGCGCTCGGCGGCCTACCGCCTGGCGTCCGTTCAGGACAGACAGGACGTGCACGCCGCGCTGGCCGAGGTCACCGATCCGGAACTCGATCCCGATCGCCGGGCGTGGCATCGCGCCCACGCAGCCGCAGGACCCGACGAGGACGTGGCCGCCGAGCTCGAGCGGTCGGCCGGCCGCGCCCAGGCGCGC
>JBAUAY010001106.1:0-6550 GCA_049676235.1 Streptosporangiaceae bacterium | reverse complement strand
GGCCTGCCGCGCCCGAACCGCGAGTCCCAGGCCGGCTCGCCGGGTCGTTCCGCGAGCCAGACCAGGACGTCGAGCGGATCCTTCTTACCCGGGCGGTCCGGGTCGCCGCCGCGCTGGGCGGCGAGTTCGGCCATCTCGGCCGGGTCGTACCCGCAGGCCGTACCGGGTCCGGACAGCGAGCCGAACGACGGGTCCGCCGACCTAGCGAAGTAGACGTCCTCGTCCACGTTGTACAGGGCGCCCCGGTCGGCCATCCGGGCGCTGAACCGCTCGATGACGGGCAGTGCCTCGACCGCCCCGACCAGGTGGGTCGGCGGCAGGACGCGTAGCGCCTCCATGTCCTCGCGGTACCGCTGCGTCTCGCGGCGGGCCAGTTCCCGCCAGCCCTCGCCGTCCCGGTTGGCCCGCTCGAGCAGCGGGTCATCGACGTCGGTCACGTTCTGCACGTAGATGACGGTGTACCGCGCTGCGGGCGGCGAATCCGGGGTTTCCGGGGTTGGCGAGTCGGCGTCCAGCCAGGCCCGGACCAGCAGATCCCAGGCAGTGTAGGTGGCGGCGTGCCCGATGTGCGTTGCGTCATACGGGGTGATGCCGCAGGCGTACAGCGTGGCCACCGGGCCCGCCGCGGCCAGGACCAGCTCGCCGGTGGCCGTGTCGTGCAGCCGCGGCGCCGGACCGCTCCCCGGTAGCAGGGGGACATCCACTCGGCGCCAAGACTCCATGTTCGTCAGGTTATCGTGCGTGCGCGACCCGGCGACCCGTACCTCCGGCCAGGTCACGGTGGGCCCGAGGAGGGCTCCCGAGGGCGGGGTTAGCAGGGCGGGGTTAGCGGGGCGGCTGGGTGACGCTGGCGGCTAGGGTGGGCGGCTGGCGGTTCTGGGTTGCCTGCTCGAAGGCGTAGGCCAGGGCGATCAGCCGCGGCTCGGTCCAGCGCGGCCCGAAAAAGGACACGCCGACCGGCAGCCCCGACACGGACCCGAACGGCACCGTGATCGACGGGCAGCCGGCCACGGCGGCCGGGCCCGAGGTGTGGAACACGTCGTGATCGCCGAGCACGTAGTCGGTCAGGCAGGCCGGGTTGGCGGTCAGGGCCACGATGGCTTCGAGCCTGTGGTCGGCCAGCGGCGTGCAGATGGCGGTGCGGGCGAGCCGGGTGGCGTCCCGCCGCGCGGACAGGTAGTCGCGGTCGGCCAGGTCGCCGCTGGTCGCTTCGGCCTGCTCGAAGACCTCCTGGCCGAACCGGGAGAGCACCAGGTCCGCGTTCCGCTTGTTGAAGTCGATCAGCTCGGCCAGCGATCCCGGCAAGGCCGCGCCATGGCTGAAGTCCGCGACGTAGGCCAGGTACGCGTTGATCCCGTACTTGAACTCGCAGCGCAGCGCGGCGAACTCCGGCTCGGTGATCTTCTCCGCGTCGGGCAGGGACACCGGATCGGTCACGATGGCACCGAGCGAGCGCAGCCTGGCCACCGCCTCCTCGAGCACGGCGGCGGTGGCCGGCCCGGCGGCGGCCGAGCCGACCCGCCAGATGCCCAGCCGGGCGCCCTCCAGCGCGGCGACCTCCAGCGAATGCGGGTATGAGGCGCCGGAAGGGACACCTCCGGCCCGTTCGGCCAATTCGTTCTCGGCCGCCGAGACGGGGTCCTCGGGGTCGGCAGCGGCCAGCACGGCCAGCAGGGCCGCCGCGTCCGCGACGGAGGCCGCCATCGGCCCCGCGGTGTCCTGCACCGGCGAGATCGGCACGATGCCACGGCGGCTGACCAGCCCGTTGGTGGGCTTGATGCCGACGATCCCGCAGGCGCTGGCCGGGCAGACGATCGAGCCGTCGGTTTCGGTGCCGACCGCGAGCGGCGCCAGCCCTGCGGCCACCCCGGCCGCCGACCCCGAACTCGACCCGGACGGATTGCGGTCCAGCGCGTACGGGTTGGCGGTCTGGCCGCCGAGCGTAGACCAGCCGCTGGTCGAATGGGTAGACCGGAAGTTGGCCCACTCGGACAGGTTCGCCTTGCCGATGATCACTGCGCCGGCCGCGCGCAGCCGCGAGATGAGGAACGCGTCGCCGGGCTCGGCGGACAGCAGAGCGGGCGAGCCCGCGGTGGTCGGCATGCCGGCGACCTGGATGTTGTCCTTGATCAGCACGGGAATGCCCTCGAGCGGACCGCGCGAGCCCGCCACGGCCCGGGCCGCGTCGCTGGCCGCCGCCTCCGCCGGGGCCTCGAGGTTCACCGTGATGACCGCGTGCAGGGCTGGGTTCAGCCGGTCGATGCGCTGCAGGTAGAAGCTGGTCAGCGCGGTAGAGGTGAGGGTGCCCGCGGCCATCGCGGCCTGCAAGCCGACCAGCGACGGCTGGCTCGCGCTGACCTGGGTGCCCGGGATCATGTCGCGGTATTCCGGCATGCCGGAAGGATAACGGCGCGGGAGCCGCGCGGGCCCACCACCCGCTTACCGCCGGGCCGTGCGCAGGCCCTCGTTGATGGCCAGTGCCGCGAACCTGACCCGGCCCAGCAACTGCGCCCGTTGCTCGGCGGGCGCCCGGACCAGCGGCGATGGCACGGTGAGCGCGGCCACCACGCGCTTGCCCTGCGTCACCTGGGCCGAAGCGGCCCAGACCCCCTTGTGGATCTCCTCCTCGCTGGTCGCGAAGCCCTGCTGCCCGGCCATGATGATCTTCTTGTCGAGCAGGGCGGCGGCTTCCGGGTCTCGTTCGGCCAGCGCAGCCAGGTATTCCTTGCGGACATGGGGCGCCAGGCTGGCCAGCAGCAGCCGGGCGCTGGCGCCGCGCTCGAGCGGCAGCGGCTGGCCGACCTCGAACGAGATGCGCAGTTGCTGCGCGGATTGCACCCGGTGCACGCATACCGCCGACCGGCCGATCAGCCGGACCAGGATGACGGTCTCCCCGGTCTGTTCGGCTAGGTCCTGCATGACGGGATCGGCCACGTCAATGATGCTCTCGGCAGCCTCCGCCGCCCGGGCCAGGCCGATGAGCCGGGCGGAGAGCCGGTAGCTGCCGCGCTCGTCGCCGGCCAGCAGCCCGGTCTCGCGCAGCAGCGTGATGTAGCGGTAGACGCTGGGCAGCGCGATGCCGGTGCGTTCGGCAAGCTGACGGGCGGTGAGCGTGTTGTCGTCGGCAGAGAACGTGAGCAGCAGGGCGAGAACGCGGCGTGCGCCCTCACACCCGTGCGCGGCGTTCGCCTCGGGAGGCATTCTGACCGCGGAAGCCCTGGCCATGTGACCCTTCTCGAGTAGTCATAACATTACTATCAGCAGATGATAACGACGCCCGTCGTATACCGTCAACGGAATTCAGGAAGGTGCGAAATACTAGCGAACTAACGGGCCGGGCGGCGGGCTACCTCAAGAATGCAGACCGGGAGGCAAGCCGGAGTGCCAGCCGGGCGGCAGAAGCAGGCCGGCGCCGATGACCAGAGCGGCCAGCGACACCAGCACAAACAGCGTGACCCACAGGCCGACCGGAGCGCCGGTCAGCCGGGCGAGCTGGTCGGCGTCGGAGCCCCGCGCCCAGCGCTGGCGACGGCCCCGGGCCAGTTCGATCACCGGGCGCATCCCACCGAACAACAGGAACCACGCGGCCAGGTAGGCGAACCCGGCTTGCACGACGGCCGTGGCGTAGTAGCTCACCACGAATACAGCACCCGCGGTGACCAGCACCGCGATCGCGCCGAACAGGTTGCGCACGGCCAGGAACGTCGCGACAAGCAGCACCAGGGCCAGCCATAGCATCGCGGTCAGGTGCCGCGCCGCCAGCAGCCAGGCGGCGCCCGCGCCGAGCAGCGACGGCATGATGTAGCCGGCCGTCGCGGTGAGCACCAGGCCGGGGCCATTCCGCCGACCGCGGGAGTAGGTCACCCCCGAGCTGTCCGCGTGCAGCCTGATGCCGTCAAGCCGCCGCCCGGACAGCACGGACACCAGCGCGTGCCCGCCCTCGTGCGCAATCGTGATGACCTTTCCGGCCAGCCGCCAAGATCGCGAGTCAAGCACCACGGCAATGGCGAGCAGCCCGGTCAGGCCGATCACCCAGGCCGGCGGCAGGGGCTGGGTACCCGACACCCGGTCCCAGAGCCTGGCGAGCACGTTCATGGGGATGGCTCTCTGGTCATGGTTTAGGTAGCCAGGAGACGTGACCGGCCAGGAGGGCGTAGCCGACGAAGGCCACCGCGTCGATCAGGAAATGCGCGATGATCATCGGGGTCACCCGGCCCCACCGGCGGTACAGGACGCCGAAGATCGCGCCCATGACGGCATTGCCAAAGAAGGCGCCGATGCCCTGGTACAGGTGGTAGGAACCACGGATCGCCGCGCTGATGGCGATGGCCAGGGACGGTCTGACGCCGAGCTTTTCCAGCCGGCTCATCAGGTACCCGAGGACGACGACCTCTTCCAGGGCCGCGTTCTGGAACGCCGACAGCAGCAGCACCGGGATCCGCCACCATATGTCCGGCAGGCCCTCCGCCACCACGTTCAGTTCGACGCCAAGGTGGAACGCGATCAGGTACAGGCCCAGGCCGCTGCCGCCGATGAGCGCGGCGAGCCCGGCGCCCCTGGCCAGGTCCCGGCCCGGCTGGCTAGCGTCCACGCCGATCGAGGACGGCCCCTCCCCCGCCCGGGCCAGCAGGTAGAAGACGAGCAGCACCGGGGCGAGGCCCAAGGTGATGTTGGTGAGCTGCAGGAACAGGTCGAGCAGCGGGCGACCGGGGGCCAGCGTGCCGTTGAGCACGGTGGTCTGCTTGCTGAGCGACTGCCGTGCGGTCAGCGAGCCGATGTAGGAGACCAGCGCGTACAGGCCGCTGCCGCCGAGCGAGACGGCGAAGACGCAGACGATCTCCCAGCGCTGCAGCCGGGCGGCCTGCGGGTCCAGCGGGGTCAGCGGCTCAGATCGCGCTGGTGAGGGCGCGGTGCTCGCCGGGATCTTCTCCGTCATGGCTTTTCAGTATCACCGAACCCGACGAGCCGAATAGCCCACTATGGGCCTGGCGGCTAAGCTCTGTAGATCAGCGCGGCATCCCGCCATCCGGTTCGGCATCTTCATCCAGCAGAGGTCACCATGTACCAGCCTTACCCGTCGACCGGCAAGCCCGTTGAGCCGGAACGGCCGGCGCCGCCGCCGTCGGTGCTGAACGCGGTCAAGCTCATGTACGCCGGCGCCGCCGTCAGCACGGTCAGCCTGGTCATTTCCCTGATCGACATCAGCGGCACCAAGGCCGCGATCAGGAAGGCGCGCCCGAGCCTGACTGCCGCCCAGGTCAACCAGCTGAACACGTTTATCATCGCGCTGGCCGTCATCTCCGGCGTGCTCGGCGTCGCGCTGTGGCTGTGGATGTCCCGGGCGAACAGCCAGGGCCGGGGCTGGGCCCGCATCCTGTCCACCGTGCTGTTCGGGCTGGCCACCCTGGACCTGTTCGGCGTGGTCAGTCAGCCGAAAACGGTACTCGGCCTGGTGTTCCCCCTGCTGACCTGGCTCATCGGCGCGGGCGCGGTGTTTTTCCTCTGGCGCCCCGAATCGAGCGCGTTCTTCAAGCCGCGCGGTCTCGTGTGAGCTCGGTCCCGGTCGTATTTTCCGCTGTTCCTACGCTGTTCGGCGCTTCCGGCCAGCTCGATGTCGATGCCAACCGCGCACTGTACAAGCTGGCCACCGGGCTGGTGGACGGCCTGTTCGTGGCCGGGACCACCGGCGAGTTCCCCGCCCTGGAGGATTCCGAACGGCTGGCGCTGTTCGAGCTGGCGCTGGCCGAGGCGGGACCGGATCGCGTAATCGCGCACGTGGGCGCCCCGGACGCCCGGCACGCCAGCCGGCTGGCCCAGGCGGCGGCCGCGCTCGGCGCCGGACGCATCGCCGCGATCACGCCCTACTACCTGCCCGCGCGCCCCGATGAGCTGATCACCCACTACCGGCGCATCCGCGACGCCGCCCCCGGTCCCGAGCTCTATGCCTATATTTTTCCCGAACGGACCGGGCTGCACGTCCCCCCGTCGCTATTTGCCCAGCTGGCGGAGGCGGCGGGGCTGGCCGGCGCCAAGGTCAGCGGATCCGCCGCGACCGACCTGGCCGGCTACGTGGCGGCGGCGCCTGGCGTGGCGATCTTCTCAGGCAACGACGCCAACCCCGCGGCCACGATGCAAGCCGGCGGCGCGGGCGTGATCTCCGGCCGCAGCTCTGCTTACCCCGAGGTCTACGCGGCACTGTGTGATGAGACACGGCGGCACCAGCCCGAGGAGCAGGCGCGGCTGGACCGGATCGTCGCGCTGGGGGCGAGCATCGGCCGGCTCAAGCATGCGCTCGGTGTGCGCGGCCTGGCGAGCACAACCGCCCGGATGACCGTCGATCCCCCGGACCCGGATACGGCCGCCGCGATCGCCGCCGAAGTCAGCGCCCTCCTCGCCTGACCCGCCCACCCGCGACCCGGCACGGACGTGACACCATGCTGCCGCTAGGTACTGCCGCTAGGTACTGCCGCTAGCCGGATCGATGGAACATCGAGTCGGCTCTGGGCGGTTCGATGGAACATCGAGCCGGCTCGCCGCGGCGCCAGGACCG